>CAZPBV010000105.1:0-831 GCA_964584675.1 uncultured Bdellovibrionales bacterium | reverse complement strand
GCTCGCTTCCAAAGCACCGCCATGCGGAGAAATATACTCAAAAAAGTGACCTACATCCTGAAATACCGCCGAGAGAAGAGTATCCGTCTGCGGATCGTGATCCGCCAAGGTCTGACATACGGCAATGAGTGATTTCCCAGCATGAGTACACTGCGTAACGCGCGAACCTAGTTCTGCTAATAGCTCAAGGGAAATAAGGTCACCCAAAAGATCGCCGATGTCGGCCAGGATTTGAGCAATGAGGGCGCTACCCGTAACACCCCGAATAGCATGGCACATCCAAAATACACCGCACACAAATGCACGTAGTTGCGCCACGGTGGCAGTCTTCGGCGCAAGCTCTATCGCAAAAATGAAGTCTCGCGCGATCCCTCGAATGAGTCCCAAAAAATCAAGATAGAGGTATGCCTCATTTCCGCTTGATAAATGATATGCCACGCGATCACGAAACGAAGAAACATCTCTATGGATTTTGTATGAAAGGCGCTCAGGGAATGCTGAAACAACTTCCTCGTAGTAGGTTGGCGATGGATCCGGAGGTCGACGAGACGAAAGCCAATCAACCTGATCAACAGACGCACCCGGTGTCCAATGGGGATAGCTCCACTTATAGAGCCCGTCGCATAAGGCGCGAGCTGTGTCGCGACGCTGGTGCCAACACAGCGCATCGGGAAGGTAACGTGTTTTCCACCCTACGCTGCGCACACGCTGAGACATGTCAAAGTCCTCAAATGCAGTGCGAAGCGGCTCATGATAACCACCGACTTGGCGAAAAGCTTCAACACGATAGCCCGAAGTGGCGCCCAACACATCCACCGCATAAACAATGGC
>CAZPBV010000104.1:8362-10380 GCA_964584675.1 uncultured Bdellovibrionales bacterium | reverse complement strand
TCCTGTCGAAAAGTATCAAAATGATCCCGAGCTTGTAGATATTTTGAACTTGCTTCTCATTCTTCATGCAGACCACGAGCAGAATTGTTCGACTTCAACGGTGCGTATTGTGCGAAGCAGCATGGCGAACCTGTTTGCTTGTATTGCTTCCGGAATTTGCGCTCTATGGGGGCCCCGCCATGGTGGCGCCAACCAGGAGGTGATAGAGATGCTCGAGCGCATTCGCGAGGATGGCGGCAATGTCAAAAAATATGTCGAGCTGGCAAAGGACAAAAGCAGCAGTTTTAAACTAATGGGGTTTGGCCATCGCGTGTACAAGAATTTTGATCCGCGCGCCAAGATTATTAAGACAGCTTGCGACAAAGTTCTTAAGAAGGTGCATGTCAGTGATCCGTTGCTCGATATCGCAAAAGAACTAGAAGAGGCTGCCCTTAAGGATCCTTATTTTGTTGAGCGCAAACTCTACCCAAATGTCGACTTCTATTCGGGTATTATTTACAAAGCCATGGGAATTCCCGTTTCTTTCTTTACTCCCATGTTTGCGCTTGGTCGCTTGCCCGGTTGGATTGCGCAGGCCAAGGAATTTGGCGAAGACCCAAGTAATAAAATTGGTCGGCCGCGACAAGTGTATACCGGGCCGACGGTTACTGAGTATGTGCCAATCGAGAAGCGCTAGCCTGGACGATGGCGCTTTTGTCTCGCCGTTGGAATATCTGTTAGGTGCTCCCAAGCATCAATTTTTGCCTGATTGCCGCTGAGTTATATTGAGCCAGAAAGCACCTTTTTTGCCTCCTCTATGCAGCGCTCGCGCGAGGGCAAAATAACAGTTTCAAGTGCCTTGGAGTAGGGCATTGGCGATTCCAAAGAGGAGACAATACCGACCGGAGCATCAAGTTCATCCAGAATATTGCTCGTAATAACATGTGACAAGTAGCACCCGTAACTCGCCACGAGATGTTGTTCCTGGATGACGAGAGCACGGTGAGTTTTAGCAACTGAATTGAGGAGCGTCTCTGTGTCGAGAGGACGCAGAGTGCGCAGATCTACCACTTCGGCGGATATTCCGTCAGCAGCCAACGCTTCGGCAACCTGTAAAGTTAGAAAAAGGTTCTTCGACCAAGTAATAAGAGAAATATCCCGGCCCTCCCGCTTAATCTCCGCCTTGCCAATGGGAACAGTATACTCCGCCTCCGGCACGGGGCCCTTCAGACCGTAGGTAAGCTCCGACTCGAAAAACACCACAGGATTATCGTCTCGAATGGCGCTTTTTAAGAGACCTTTCATGTCATGCGGGGTGGCGGGAGCGACCACAATCAAGCCTGGCGTGTATGCAAAAAATTGCTCGAACGAATTAGCATGTTGAGCGCCAAGTTGGAAAGCGGCACCACCGGCTCCCCGAAACACAATAGGTACGCCCAACTGACCGGCTGACATCAGGTGAGCCTTGGCAGCCGTATTGATAATTTGATCGATTGCCACAAGCGAAAAATTGAAAGTCATGAACTCTACTATCGGCCTTAGCCCTGCCATTGCAGCTCCTATACCGATGCCTGCAAAACCATTTTCAGCAATTGGGGCATCAATAACTCGTTTGGGCCCAAATTGTTGCAACATTCCGCGCGAGCACTTATATGCGCCGTCGTACGCGCCGACTTCCTCCCCGACAAGAAACACGCGTTCATCTCGAATCATTTCCTCCGTCATTGCTTCGCGTAGCGCATCTCGAATTGCTATTTCCCGCATCCAAAAACCTCCCGCAATAAACTTGCTCGTAACTCAATAATCATGTGAATAATAGGCATAATCTTGCGCACCTGCGCCATTTGGAAATGGAGCATTCTCGGCGAATTGCACAGCGTCGTTAATTTCCTGCTCGATTTCTCGGTCAATGGAATCTCGCTTTGATTTCATCCCAAGACTCTCAAGCTTGGCCCCCAAAGTTGCTATCGGATCCCGCGCCTTCCACTCTTCAACTTCCTCAGAAGTCCTGTATTTTGCCGGATCTGCCATTGAGTGCC
>CAZPBV010000104.1:544-8352 GCA_964584675.1 uncultured Bdellovibrionales bacterium | reverse complement strand
GCTGCTCCCGGGCCCGGCGAATTGCGGCATGCACCGTAGATCGAACATCAAAGATGTCATGACCATTCACTGAGGCGCGTGCCATGGGGTACGCCAAGGCGCGGATGGAAAGGTCATCGGTAACTGAGGTTTTGTCGAGCGGTGTTCCCATCGCAAAAAAATTATTTTCGATAATATACACAACCGGCAGCTTCCAGAGCGCGGCGAGTGAAAGTCCCTCGTGAAACGGGCCAATGTTGATCGCGCCATCACCCAGAAAACAGACGGTGACAGAGTCGGTGTTTTGGTACTTGCCGGCAAAAGCGAGGCCGGCTGCGAGGGGCACTTGAGCTCCAACAATGCCCCATCCTCCCATGAAATTAATGGAAGTGTCATAAAAGTGCATCGATCCACCTCTGCCTTTGGCACAGCCACCCTCCTTGCCCATAAGCTCGGCAAGACCGGCTCGGCAGTTGCCCCCGCGGGCCAAATAGTGGCCATGGCAGCGATAGGCCGATACGACGAAATCCCTGGGCTCGAGAACTGACATGGTTCCAACGGCCACGGCCTCTTGGCCAATATAAAGGTGTAAAAACCCGCCAATTTTGCGTTCGGTGTATAGGCGTGCCGCCTCTTCTTCAAATCGCCGTATACGCAGCATACCGCGGTATAGGTCGGCTACCATATCTTGGTCCATATCCGTTCCCCTTTTTCCTGCATTTGATTGCAAGCCCTATTGAATTACCATAAGTGCGCTCCTCAAGGGAATCTTTGGCCATTTTCTCCGGGTTCGTTTGGCTCTACCATAGGGAAGATGGCAATCGATAGATCTGTTGGCACAAAACGTATTTTAGGGATCGATCCAAGTCTTACCTGTTCTGGCTGGGCGCTTTTTTCGGTAGAGCGCGATGCTATTTTGGCAGTTGGAAAACTACGATCTCAAAAGCCGTCGGTAGCCTTGCCTGATCGTTTGCGGCATCTGCAGGGATCAATTGACAATTTATTCGCTGACATTGAACTTAATGACCGTGATGTGGTTGTTTGCGAAGCTCCCACAACTATGCGCGATCCACGGGCGGCTTTTAAAGTCGAGCAGGTGAGAGGAATGTTTGAAACGCTGGCTCGTCAACGTGGTGCTCATGTGCCGGGCCGTATTAATCCGCGCTCGGTGCAGAGGGAGGTAATGGGTCTTACCGGTCATCAGGTAAAGAGGGACCAGGTCAAGAGCATTGCTGCTCAGGTAGTGCGTTCCCTGTATGAGAAGAGTTTAGTCGGATTAGGGTTTCCGCTTGAGATCCCCGAGCTTCGTCGACATCAAGATGTGGTTGATGCCATATTAGTTGCCAGTCTTGCGCGGCAGAGAGTTTGTTCGGCCCGGGAGGCAGGAATTGAGCTGAGTTCACTATTTGAATCGAAGACGAGGCGACGAACTGTCGGTGGGTGGAGATCGTGAACAAATATCGCGACGGACTAGCATCACTATTGTTTGTTATTATGTTGCCGACCATGGGCCTTGGGCAGGAGCGGAGCAACGTATTGGATGCAGAGCTCGATTTTCGTGGACCCCCCGAATTGGTTGTTTGTAGTCAGAATCTTGAGAACTACGGGAGTTATTTTGATTCCAAGGCGCGCACGCCGAATTTGTCAATGGAGAGTTTTCGTCAAAAGGAGGAGGCGCTTGTACAAAGGTTCGCAAAGACGCGCTGTGATGTGATTGCGGTCCAAGAGCTCGTGGGTCGCACCGAAGAGAGCGCTGAGAGTGCGCTCCATACCTTGGCTGAAAGCCTCAGGAAGGTTACAAACCGTCTTTTTGATGTTCGAGTTGGAGCGAGCAACGATCCGGTGCTTCATAATGGCTTTCTTGTTGCACGAGATAGGGCCGAGGTGGTAACTACGGTTTCCTATGTTAAGGCGGAGCTTCCTAAGATTTCTCCTGAGCAGAAGCCGCGTCTGTTTTCACGAGGTCCTCTTGAAGTGCAACTAGAGGTTAAGCCACGCGGTGACTCAATTGCCAAGACGGTGTCTCTGGTTACTTTTCATTTTAAATCTCACGCTGGTTCGAAAGGCGATCCAACTGGGCTGCAATGGGAGCCATACCGCATTGAAATGGCCGAGGCGCTTCGTCGAATAGTGGAGAATCGCCATAGCCGGTCACTGGCCAGTGGAGAGACATTGTTGGTAGTGCTTGGCGATAGGAATTCGCACTTTGATACAGCCAGTGCTAAAATTTTGGAGGGAGCGTTATCTTTAGCCCTGTTTTCGGAGTCGGGCAGTTGCCGTCTCAGCAAGAGAGGCCTGCCTCTCTGTAAGAGTGGTGTCAGGCTGCCTCAGAAGTTGTTTAGTGTGTTGACACTTGATCCGCAAACCCGGTTGCAACCCGGCACGCTCATCTACGAGAAGAAGTTCTATTGGCTTGATGATATTTTGCTGGCGGGTGAGTCCTTACCGTTTGCCAGGCGTGAGCCATTGTCAGGGGATAGCTATGCCAGCGGAGTAGTTTATAAGCCCGAGAAAGCATCTGATCATGCTCTTGTATACGTAGACCTTAATTGGTAGTGGGCGATTGAGGGCGGCTCTGCAGTTGTGTCCAAATTGCCCTGCCGGACCTTGCGAGGGAAGAAACTAGAAAAGGGTCAGAGGATTCTAGTGTATAGAACGACTCGCGAATTGACTCCCAAATATGTCGTGAATCCACCCCTAAAGAAATTGCTTTATCATATTCCCTTACCAGGTCGTCAGTATTTTGAATAAGGTCGTGTAAGTGTTTTCGTACAAGATCGCCCACCAAAACGCCCCGATGGGGAAAGCATAATCCATTGAGCTCGAGGCGGGATAACTTCTCAAGCGTTGTTCGCGAGGTATGAATGCAGCTATCTCCGCCCGGACTCGTGAGGGCGCGTCCGCGGTAGTATCCAATGACCTCATCAGCAATCAGAAAATGACATGGCTCCACATGGTAGGCCAGAGAGAAGGGAGTATGACCGGGTGCCGAGATGACCCGAACAGAAATTCCATCAGTCAACTCGAGAACCTCAGATTCGCCAACACATAGATCAATAGTGAGACCGGACGAAAACTCAGAGAGAGTGAGTGGAGAAGATGAGGCAAGATGCGCGCATGTCTTGCGCCAAGCGCAGTCGGCCTCATACAAGCGAGCCTGCTCATCGGCCTCCCGGAGCCTTTGCTGCATATGGCCTGAGCCGATGACGGTGAGGCGCGGATTCCTTTCCCGAAGATAGGGGATAATCGCGCACCTTTCAGCATCAAGGTGTGTAAGGAGGACGTATGATACCTGTGCAAGTGAAAACCCAAAACCAGACAAACGCTCCTCAAGAGGGGCGAGGTGTGCGCTTGAACCCGGATCAATCAATACCAGCGAGGACAGCCCGCTTCCCGAGAACCCCTCGCCAGCAGAGCTGCCCACGATTCCATAACGGCAGGTATGTCCTAATGTAAGTAGCAAGAAGCCAGGCCTTATATAGCCACTAGCCGTGATAAGCATTCAGGGATACTACCCTGATCTTACTTCTTCTCCAAGGCTGTAACCGTTCAGCCTTTCCGGGATATTGCGTCACCAACTTTTTGAAAGACCTAGGTTTACTGTTAGCCCGGATTTCGGCTGGTGAAAAGTCCAGGATGGAGGTTACCCAACCTATAGGTTAACAGATGGCTCCTCCGCGAGATCGGCCGCCCCACTCTTTCTTCGATTAGGCTTACCGGCGCGGGAAAGGGCCGCTGTATCACCTGAAAGTCCCCCTGGCGCTAAGGGGTCAGGCATATTGTTGGACTCTGGGCGTGTGCCCGAAACCTGACTTTTTTCTACCTCAATACCCAAAGTTGACATAATCAGTTCCGAAATTTGATCGGCAAGTTCAGGATGTTCTCTCAAAAAAACCTTAGCTGCCTCTCTGCCCTGACCGAGGCGTTCTCCCTTAAAGGAATACCAGGCACCGGACTTATCAACGATGCCTTTATCAACGCCAATATCAATAATTTCACCAACTTTACTGATACCCTCGTTAAAAATGACATCAAACTCTGCTTCCCGAAACGGAGGCGCAACCTTGTTTTTAACTACCTTAACTCTTACTCGGTTGCCCATGACTGATGCATTGGCATCTTCCTTGATGGAGCCAATACGCCTTACATCAAGGCGTACTGAAGAGTAAAACTTGAGAGCGTTACCGCCAGTGGTTGTTTCGGGTGATCCGAACATAACCCCAATCTTCATGCGAATTTGATTGATGAATACAATAGTGCAATGAGCGCGAGCAGATAGAGCGGTAAGCTTTCTTAGGGCTTTACTCATTAAACGAGCTTGCAAGCCAGGCTGTTGATCGTCCATTTCTCCGTCGATCTCAGCCCGCGGAGTCAAGGCCGCTACCGAGTCAATGATAGCAAGGTCAACGGAGCCAGAATGAATGAGGGTTTCGCAAATTTCTAATGCCTGCTCGCCGCAATCTGGCTGACTAACAAGCAACTTCGAGGTATCAACGCCTAGCTTTTTAGCGTAGTTCACGTCAAGAGCATGTTCGGCATCAATAAACACAACGGTACCACTTTTCTTTTGCACCTCGGCCGCCAGATGTAGTGCAAGGGTGGTTTTTCCCGAAGACTCTGGACCATAAATTTCTATAATGCGGCCACGCGGAATGCCTCCTATGCCAAGAGCAATATCCAATCCGAGACTGCCCGTCGAATAAGATTCCACTCTTTCATGAGTTCCCGCACCAAGCTTCATGATGGCGCCTTGACCATACCGCTTTTCAAGTTGAGCAATTGCGGACTCTAAGGCTTTATCTTTTTCTTTTGATTGTGCTTCCATAGTCTCCTTTCTCTTTTTAAAATTTTGATTCGATCCTTGAATCAGTGCATTTCACGAATAACCCCAATAACTCGGCCTTGTACGGTCACCTGGTCCACCGTTATAGGCTTTAACGCTGGATTAGCCGGGATGAGCATCACTTGCCCGGTCTTTAATCGGCGAAACCGCTTAAGAGTTGCGGATCCGTTTGGTAACAGCGCAACAACAATTTGCCCATTATCTGCGCTGTCCTGTTTCTTGACTACTACGATATCTCCATCACAAATGTGATCTTCAATCATGGAGTCTCCGCTCACTTCCAGGCAGTAGACCTCTCCTCTACCGTCAATCATTCGGGAAGGAATTTCAATCATGGTTTTTTGTTCTATGGCCTCGATAGGGATTCCGGCCGCAATAACACCTACCAGGGGAACAGCGGTGGGTCCAAGTTCTGGAACACTGCATTCAATAAGTTCAATCATTCCCTCGTCCCCGCGTTTGATGAAACCCTTTTGTTCTAAACGCTCAAGATGAAAATGGGCGGTAGAAAGTGATTTGACACCGATGTGTGCGGCGATTTCCTTAAGGGTGGGTCCGTAGCCCTTATCTGCAATAAAATTTCGTAAAAACTCCAAAGTTTGCCTCTGCACCGGTGCTAGAGAACTTGATTTGAAGCTAACAGGTTCAATTTGCTTGTTTTTCATGGCAACCCAAGGCACGTTTATAGTCTATTGATGTAACATATAGAAGAAAAATAGAAATGACAAGGGGTAAAATTAATTAGCAAGTTTCTACAGTTTTTCCCTTGCGCATGACGATTATCCCAGTAGGTGCTTATGACAACACTTCGATTAGGCGGACCAGCTTCCAACAGGCGAAAGAAGATTCGGTTGCTTGTGGTTGACGATCATGACGAATTTTGTAATTCGCTCAAAGAGTGTGTTGAGCTATGCCGACATCAGTTTGAAATAGAGTGTGAGTTTGTTGATTCGGCCTCTCGGGCGGCGCAGTTATTGCACGAATGGGCCCCCTCGGTGGTCCTTGTCGATACGCACCTCAGCAGCGCCGAGGGCCTAAGAGTTATCGAAGGATGCCGAGAGCTTTCTATTCCGGTTGTTGCAACGAGCACCTCGACTGATCCTCTTATGGAGGAGAGTGTAATGTCACATGGTGCAATTGGCCACGTGATTAAATCCGAGGATCCTGAAGAAATTGAACACTTGCTCACTGTCCTAGCGGATGTGGCGGAAGACACATTAGTAGTGCACTAGACTCAATGAATCGCCCTGCCGGTCGCTTCTTGAGTTTTTCACACGGGTCTCTGCCCTATCTGTATTTTTCCGCCTCCATTTACAAGTCCGGATTAGTGCACTCCAGTAGTCAACTCGATGCCTTTTACTGGCTTTGCTCCGTAGAAGATTTTTTCATTGTTATTATAGTCATCATAAAAGCGCTGCAGATATTTTCTTAACATGAGACGTGAACGGTGAAGCCGCGATTTGACCGCCGGAACTGAGAGATCGAGCACTTCGCCCACCTCCTGATTGGAAAGGCCGTCAATATCTCGCAACACAAAAATGAGCCGATACTCATCCGGAAGACTTCTGATGGCGCTCTCCAGTTGCTCTCGCAGCTGGTGCCTTGAGCTCATGAGGTTAATGTCAATTTGATCACTACGGTTGCCAACCCAGTTCTCTCGTACATTCACACTCATCTCTTCAAGCGAACAAGCGGCATTTTGCTTGCGCTTTCTCAGTTTCATAAAGGCGGTATTCACCGTGATTCGGTAGAGCCAACTGGAGAACGCCGATTTGCCTTCAAACCGCGCAATCTTCTGATGAACGGTAACGAAGACGTCTTGAAGGACTTCTTCTGCGTCTTCCTGGCAACGGGTGATGCGAATAGCCAGGTTATGCACTTTCTGTGCATAGCGGTTAAGCAGCTCCAAGAAACTTGCCTCATTTCCGCCTTGAAGTGCCTCAACGAGCTGCGAATCATTTGCTTCTTCTGTCATCATAACCCATCCCTCTGAACGTTAGTTTTCAAGTACAACCGACTGATGTGTTTTCTCAGTCTCTGAACGCGAGATTGCCATTAGAAAACGACGCAGTTGTCACGGATTTGTAAAAAGCTTGTCTTTTTGTTGTAATATACCGGCCATCGAAGGGAGTGGTTGGGTGGGAAGGTGGAAATCTAACCGGTCTTGGCCGTTTTTGCGGACACCTACAGGGTCGTCGATTAACTATTTGAATTAATTAAATATATCGGATAATTATGCCTTCTGATTCGTCTACTGGCCGCATGGTTCAATGCGCTAAATTTGGTGAATTGTTGCCGGGGTTGGAAAAGCCGCCCTTACGAGGACCGACCGGGCAACTCATTTATGAGCGGATTTCGAAACGTGCTTGGTTGTCTTGGAAGGAGGATATGCAGATTAAGGTACTCAACGAGTATCGACTCAATATGGGTGATCCCAAGGACTATCAAGTGATGGTGGACCAAATGCTTAAGTTCTTGAATTTGAGTGATGGCCAACAGCTTGAGGTTGAGAATGTCCAGCGTGGCCGAAATGGGTAACCCGATTCGTCCCGGGAAGTCGGTATGAATTCGAGATATCGGGATTGATGGGAGAGCGTTGCTCAAGTGAAACTTTCAATAGTGGGTTGTGGAAATCTCGGGACAGCGATTCTTCGCGCAGTTCTTGAGCGATCGTTGGTCAGCATCCCCGAAGTGACCATAGTAGAACATTGCGCTGATAGGCAGAAATGGCTCAAGAGCCACTTTTCGGTTGCGGTGTATTCAGAACCTGGCACCGTAATGCGTCAGTGTGAAGTAATTATTGTTGCGGTCAAGCCGCAGGATGCGCGTTCCACACTGCGTTCTCTGGCTCCTTACGTTTCGCCATCCACGTTACTGATATCAGTGATGGCGGGAATTACGATAGGTACTCTTCGTGAAGAGCTCGGCCATCATAATCAAATTGTTCGGTCCATGCCGAACTTAGCATCTCGAGTAGGGAAAGGAG
>CAZPBV010000104.1:0-534 GCA_964584675.1 uncultured Bdellovibrionales bacterium | reverse complement strand
TTGCCAATGACAAAATTCCTGTAGAGTTGGTTCAACTTGCCGAACGAGTATTTTCATGTTTCGGAGAATCCTTTCGGGTGGGGGACGAAGGCCAGATTGATGCGGTGACCGCCTTATCGGCAAGCGGACCTGCGTACTTTTTTTATGTTATGGAAAACCTGATGGCCGTTGCTCGCGAGCTTGGCTTCTCAGAAACTGCCTCACGCCAAGCAATTCTTGGCACCATGGCGGGTGCGCTTTCTCTTATGCAGATAGAGGGAGCCGATCCTGCAGTGTTGCGAAAGCAAGTTACTTCTCCCCAGGGCACCACGGCTGCCGCATTGGAAATATTTGAACAAGGGAAGCTAGGCAGTGTCCTTCAAGATGGCGTGCGGGCGGCATTGGCCAGAGCGAAGGAGTTGTCGCTCTGAGATCCGCGAGATTCCTTGACGTCATAGAAGTGAGCACTTTTCACGCTTATTATTCGGGTTTTATTGATGATCTAAAAAATATGTTTCTAAAAATATATTTTTATTTTTTTGCTTCCTTAAATTT
>CAZPBV010000103.1:3375-10417 GCA_964584675.1 uncultured Bdellovibrionales bacterium | reverse complement strand
AACGGCCTTCTGAAAAAGCGCTAAAGGCCAAGGAGACGCTGCTATTTTGCAGAATGGTTCGCGGATTCGGCGTCATAACTTCTATAATAGGGGTGGACTTTGGGTCGCGACCCTGATGGGCCACCCGTTGAATATAATCGCGCTCGGTAAAGATTCCCCGTACACACCCATCTTGATTGCTGATAACGACACTCCCTATTTCGGAACGGCGGAGAACTCCGATTACCTCATGCACGTTCTCGTGCTCCCGGACTTCTACTGGCGGGTGGGGGGCGAGCGAGGAAACAGGGCTTACGAAGAAGTCGGACAGTAGGGATGGGTCCACAATCTGCTCATGGTCGGCGGAGATGGCGGGCTTAGCGATCTTCCGATATATATGGTCCACCAGGTCTTTAACAGACAGCATCAGCAAAGGCGCTTTGCTGCGAGCAACAACAGGAATGTGCCGAAATCTACCCGCTGCCATAAAGTAGAGAGCTCGCCCAATGCTAGAATAGTGAGGCAGGGTCTGGGGAGGCGAGGTCATAATTGAGCTGGCAGGAGTATTGCTAAAATCAACAATGCCTGGATATGCCCTGGAAACAAAATCTCTCTCGCTGAGCACACCACAGAGCGCATCATCTGCCCCCTTCACCAGGAGACACCCAAAATTATTCTCAGCAAGCATCTTGAGGGCCTCAGAGAGGACTTGTGCGCTGGAAACGAATATCGCTTCTGCTAGCGGCAGCGCGCTCAGCTTGGTTTCTAGAAAATTTCTACGCAAAAACGGTGAACTTGTCATGGCAATAAAGTCTATTAGATTTGCTTATTTGCTGTAGTGTCAATAGTGTAGTTTGCGATACGATGTATCTCATGTTTACCTGGTTCATTGAGGGGAAGCCTCGAATATATGGCGCAGAGCGTATCGCGCGGCCTGGGGTAGAACCTTCTCAGGCAGTTTCTGCAAGTCCTCCGGTAGAAGATGGTCTTTCCGTGGACCCCAACCTTCGCCGGAATCCGTACCAAAAGCTTAGCGAAGCGAGTACGCCGCGTGAACGGGCAATCCTAGTAAGCCAAATCATGACAGCTCGGGTCGTTTCTCTATCTTCGGGCGCCACCATCACGGAAGCGTGGAAACTGTTTCGCGAGCGCCGTTTCCGGCACGTTCCTGTTGTTGATCAGGGTGTTTTGGTCGGTATCTTATCTGACCGCGATGTCCTTAAGTTTTTTGCCGAGGCCGATGCTATGAGGCAGGCAGAGGCCGTGGTAAGGGACATTATGACATCGCGGGTTCTTGCTACCAGGCTAGATACTCGTATTCGAGATGCTGCGCGGGTGATGCTCCATGAGCGCATAGGGTCAATGCCGGTAGTCGATACTGAAGGAAACGTGGTGGGGATTCTAACACGGAGCGATATTTTAAGAAGTGTCATGAATAATGTCCCATTAGAATTATGGACTTAGAAAAAGAACAAGGTTTGGCCGTGGATTCTGCTGTAAGCGCAAGTGAAAGCTTGACTGCCGGGGCTAAGGCACTACGAATTAACCTCGACCAAAAGATTTTTGGTACTTTTGCTGAAATTGGAGCTGGTCAGGAGGTCGCGCGCCACTTTTTTCGGGTGGGAGGAGCAGCGGGCACAATTGCTAAAACAATGTCCGCCTACGACATGACTTTTAGCGACGAAATTTACGGAAAGGCCGGTCGCTACGTGTCTCGAGAGCGTCTCCTGGGTATGCTCAATCATGAGTACCGTCTTTTGCTGGAGCGACTATCGAGTAAGCGCGGTGCTCAGTCAACTTTTTTTGTTTTTGCAAACACCGTGGCAGCCCGCAGTTTTAAGGGCGGACAGGACTGTCACGGTTGGATGGGCGTTCGGTTTCAAACTGAGCCTTTGCAACCTCCTAATGATATTATCCTGCATGTGCGCATGACAGATAAGGCCAACGTACTTCAGCAGCAGGCCATAGGCATTATTGGGGTTAATCTGCTGTACGGCGCATTCTTTCAAAGAATGGACCCCGATCAATTTATTCAGGGGCTTCTTGATGAGCTGTCCATCGATCGTATCGAAGTCGATATGATTGAATTTACGGGGCCTGATGTCAAGAAAATTGATAATCGCCTGATGAGTTTGCGGCTTGTCCAAAGGGGGCTGACAAACGCCGCCATGTTTGCTCCCGACGGAAGTGTCTTACAGCCGTCGGAAGTTCTCCATCATAGACCCATACTCGTTGAACGCGGTAGCTTTCGCCCGGTTACTCATGTCAATTTGGACATGATTCGCTGCGCCAGAGAGCGATTTCTTCAGGACAATGCCGGGAACGATCCGGTGACTTTGTTCGAGATTACGCTGCACAATCTGCTTTCCTCGGGAAATCTTGATGATGCGGATTTCTTGGAGCGTGCGGACACTGTTTCCACTCTCGGGCAAACGGTGCTGATTTCGAATTATTCAGAGTACTATCGCCTCATCTCCTATTTTCTTCGTTATACAAGTGAAAGCATAGGTGTAGTGATGGGCACTAATAGTTTGATGCAGATATTTAACGAGGATTACTATCATGACCTCGAGGGGGGTATGCTCGAGGCCTTGGGAAGGCTTTTTCGACAAAAGGTGAGACTCTACGTCTATCCCATGGGGAAGCGAGCTTACGGCGAGTTTATTCGCGGAACCCCGTTGGAGGCGCTGGAACGAGAAGTTGCCGAGCTTCCCGATATTGTAAGCGCCCGTGACGTTCTGATTCAACCGCATTTGCGGCATCTTTACGCGTATTCTGTCGAAGCGGGACGAATTGCGGCGCTCGAAAACTTTAATAAAGACTATCTTTCCATCTTTTCGCGGGATGTGCTTCGAAAGTTGCAAAGCGGTGATCAGTCATGGGAAGCTGGGGTGCCTGCGCCTGCCGCTCATGTTATTAGGTCGCGCAGTATGTTTGGATATCGTGCGGAGAAGGTATGACGGCCACGAACTCCGAAAAGCGGGTGTTTTTCCACAGAAGTTGGCGGTCTCTG
This sequence comes from uncultured Bdellovibrionales bacterium, assembly GCA_964584675.1. Lineage (GTDB taxonomy): Bacteria > Bdellovibrionota_C > UBA2361 > UBA2361 > JBGSMV01 > CAZPBV01. The sequence goes on along the minus strand of CAZPBV010000103.1, from coordinate 7,425 downwards.
ATGCCGCATCTGTTGCTTGCGGCAGTGGTGAGCGCGGGGGTAGCATGGCTATCTCTGCGCTACTCATTTTTTTCCCTGGCGGTGCGTGTGCCAATGGGGGAGTCTCAGATGGTGCTTGAGCTGCCGCTTTTTTTGCTCGTGTTGAGTGTCATGGTCATTCGCCCCCTTCTCCTAAAATACGACGATCTTTATGAAGTGGGCGAGCACCATGTCTATGCAACTTCGGGGCGTTTCTCGTTACATCGTGAGCACTATGAGATTCCCTTTGAGGATATTAAGGGCGTTCGGGTGCGGCAAAGCATTTTACAACGTATTTTAGGAGTCGGCGATATTGTGGTCTGGACCGCTATTGCTGATCGCGCCGAAGTAGTAATGGAAGGACTCAGGCATCCGGAGATTCCGTTGCGCGTGCTTCGAGATAGAATAGATCAGGCTATTCTGGAAATGGGTAAACGGAATGAGGCCTGGGCTCAGGAGAAGCTTAGTTCTTAAGTTGATAGGTTACTATGGTTTTTGATTTTTCCCGTTCAGATTGCCCGACTATCGTTGCGTGTTTCAGGAGAGCCCCGAACATTAATGCCGCCATGAAGAGCTTTCTTAAACGGGAGGTGAAAAAGGGGGATGGGGCCGAGCGCTTTGTTAAGGACCTTCGGGAGGCGCTTTTGTCAGAGAATGAGGATCGGGCCGTTGCTTTTGTCGAAAGAAAGCTGGAGCCATTTGAGGCTCACCTGGTGGCCCTTGGAGGATACCTGCATGCGCAGTTCGTTACTGAGGTGGCCGGGGCTATTGTTGAAAAATTTGCAGACGAGTTTAATGCAAGCTACGAGGTGCGAGGCGATGAGCTGGCTTTGAGAAATGAGAAGCGCTTTCATGAGATTGTGCGGGAAGTCTTGGAATCCATTCAGGGGCACATTGAGGCGCATGGCTTATCGAGCTACTTTATGACCTGTGTTTTGCTGAACGCTATTTTCGATAGACCGGTACTGGTTCGAGTTCTCGACCAAGTTTCCCGGTAAGAAGTTTCCCGGTAAGAAGCGCTATTTTTCCGGCGGGCTCCATAGGCAAAAAATTGCAGGCTCTTTGTCGAACCGCAGGTCCTCCTTCTTCCAGGCCCCTATGCTTTTTGTATCAATATACTCCTGAGGGGCGGTGAGGTTACAGGCGACCGATAAGAGCGTCGAGTCCCCGCAGGAGCCTAATAGAAAATGAAAGAGATCGTTGGTTCTATAGGGTGTATCCATAAAGATCTGGGTATAGCCGGTTCGGGACGAGGTTGACTCCAGATGGCTTATAAATAGAGCCCTATCACTTGAGGATAGGGGAGCATATCCGTGAAAAGTAAATTGCTGACCTGGAAGACCGGAGGACATGAGGGCGAGAAGTATCGACGACGGGCCAATAAGCGGGCGAACCCGGTACCCTCGAACATGAGCCTCGGCCACGACAAGTGCTCCGGGGTCGGCGACGGCCGGGCAGCCGCAATCACTGAGGAGGCCGCAACTCCTGTTTTGGTCAAAGTATGGGGCGAGGTCGGTAACTATCCTTTTGCCCGCATGCTTATCTATCTCCAAGATGGTAAGCTTTTGGAGCGGGCTGGCAAGGGCCAGGCGTTTAAGAAAGGCTCGGGCGGGCTTTTCTGATTCCACGATAAAGAGAGACACTTCCCGGAGGAATGCCGCATTAATCGAATACGAGTGAAGGGGGTCGGTATCCGCGAAAAGAGGGGTGGGGATGAGATAAAGGCAAGGTTGCTGAGTTTTGGTTTCTGGACAGGACATAAGAACACTATAGTCGCGTATGACAGCAAAGTACAAACGACCTAAAGACATCGCAAAGCTCCATGATGAGGAGATTCTCGACCTACGACTATGCGATCTGAGTGTCTCGCTCGATCGAACGGCGGTGTCGCGTTTGGTAAGTCGCCTCTACAGGGAGTTGGTCGGTAAGGGACTCTCGTTCAAGCCTCACGTTTGGCTTTCCGAGGAGTGGTTTTGCCCGGACGGTGTCGCGGGATTTGCGATACCTTTTTATTTGGCGCACGCACGACTTGTAAAGCTTGAGCGTAAGCATATGCTTGAGGTGGAGGGGGAAGGGGAGCGAGAGTGCATGCGAATCTTAAGGCATGAGGCCGGGCATGCCATAGACAATGCTTTTCGATTGCATTTTCGCCGAGATTGGCAGCGTACGTTTGGATCATTCGCAAAACGCTATCCAGAACATTATCGTCCTCGCCCGAATAGTAGACGCTTCGTGCACCATCTTAATGCCTGGTATGCTCAAGCTCATCCTGCTGAGGACTTCGCCGAGACCTTCGCCGTGTGGTTGAACCCGCGTTCAAACTGGAGAACTCGCTACGAAGGGTGGCCTGCCCTAGAAAAGCTTGAATATGTTGATGCTCTGATGCAGGAAATCGCCGGTACCAGGCCGAAGCGACCAAACCGGCGGAAGGTAGATACACTTTCGTCTCTTAAGCGCACCCTGCGCGAACACTATCGTAAGAAGAAACTTAAATATGGAGTGACGGCCAAGCGTTTCTACGATCGCGACCTACAGCGAATTTTTTCCGGGGACTCGCGCTATCGGACAAAAGAGACGGCTGCGAGTTTTATGCGGGGGCTTCGTAAGCAGGTGGTTGAAGTTATTGCTCGCGGAACGGGGTCCCACCAGTATACTATTGACCAAGTGTTGCGACAGATGATCGATCGATCGAAGGAGCTGAAACTTCGTCTGGCTTCGCCAAAACGCCGCGCCCGCCAGGATTTAATTATCATCTTGACGGTTGCCACAATGAATCTGATTCTAGGTGGCAAGAATCGCGTCGCGCTATGACGAGCAAGGAGACCACAACACCCCCTCCCCGCAAGCTTCGCGTCATGGTCCTGTTGGATGAGGACTTGGTGCCTCCGGAGAGCATTAAGGGGAAAACAAGGGAGGAGATTCAGCGTTATAAGACGGAGTTCGATGTTATTTCGGCGCTCAGGGCGCTGGGGCATGAAGTTCATCTCGTCGGTGTATATGACGACCTAGCAGTTATACGAAGCGCGGTTTTCGATTTCCGGCCCCACGTCGCTTTTAACTTGCTGGAGGAGTTCGCTAGCTCCAGCCAATTGGCGGTTCATGTAATGGGATTTCTCGAACTATTGCGGGTCCCGTATACGGGATGCAATCCGCGAGGCCAATTTATCGCTCAAGACAAGTCTCTTACAAAAAAAATTTGCGCCTATCACCGCATCGATGTTCCTGCCTTTAGTGTTTTTCCGATTCGAAAAAACATATCGCGGTCCCTGAAGTTACAATTTCCGCTCTTGGTGAAATCTCTGTGCGAGGAGGGCTCTGTCGGGATCTCGCAGGCGTCGGTTGTTTACGATTATGATGCACTGGTGGAGAGAGTTCAATTTATACATAGAAAGGTAAGGTCGGCTGCGATTGTGGAAGAGTATATCGAGGGCCGGGAGCTCTACGTTGGTGTTATTGGGCACAGCCGTCTGGAAACATTTCCGGTATGGGAGCTTGTTATGACCAACCTTCCTGAGGGTGTGCCAAATATCGCTACGCTTAAGGTAAAGTGGGATCTGAAATACCAGAAGAAAGTGGGGGTTGCCACTCAAGCGGCTCAAGACCTTGACGGCGTGGTGAGATCACGCATGCACCACCTTTCTAAGAGAATTTATCGCCTGCTCGGGTTGTCAGGATATGCTCGATTGGACTATCGTCTGCGGCCAGACGGGAGGATTTTTCTCTTGGAGGCAAATCCAAATCCAAATATAGCCCAAGAGGAGGATTTTGCCATGAGTGCGGCAAATATAGGGGTAACCTACGAATCTTTATTGCAGAGGATTTTGAGGCTCGGCATGAGTTATCAGGGGAGATATGCCGGCGGCCAGTGAAAATGCCTGATTTGTAGTTGGTCAAAATTTGAGTGATAGCCACTTTTGAGGGCGGATCATCATATGGTTCCTAAGAGCGACCAAAGCCGCGCTTAAGCGCGTCATTGAGGTGGGACCGAGGGGGCGTCGAACTAGCGTGGTCGGCCGGCACGGTGGAAGGCCG
>CAZPBV010000103.1:1478-3365 GCA_964584675.1 uncultured Bdellovibrionales bacterium | reverse complement strand
AGGCCGTGACTCTGTTCCGTTTTGATAGTCCTGGATGGTTTTTTCCCGCTGGAGGGCCTTGTTCATGCGGTCGCCGAGGCGCTTTTCACGTCGCTGTTGCTTGGCGAGCCGAGCTGCTCTTTGCTGCTTCGAACGTACCGAGGGTTTGCCGGTAGACGAGGCGGCTGAGTCTCCGAAAATACTGCCTCCTTGGTTATTCGCTGCTATAGCTAAGACAGCCACGACCAGGGCGAAAAAGACAGCAATACCCATAGTAACCTCCAGTATTCTCGTTGCTGAAACGAATGTATATTCGACGCCAATCAATATGCCTGCATTTTGACGGGCTGCAAGTCTAAACCGATTAACAGGATGTCTTGCTTAATGTTATGACGATAGAAGCAAACCAGGTGCTCCGGGATGCTCTTGAGTTGCAGGGCCGGCTTTGATACCCTGGAAAAGTTCCTGAGATCAAGGAGATAGCAACGGGTGCACATGTAATCGCCAATAGTATGCAGATCGCCGTCGTCATTCCCGCCTATAGAGTCAGGCGTCATATTTTGGGTGTCATTGGCCACATTGGCGCGGAAGTAAGACATATTTTCGTGGTTGATGACTGTTGCCCGGAAATGAGCGGGCAATACGTAGAGAAGCACTGTACGGATCCTCGCGTGAGAGTTCTTGTTCATGAGGCCAATCTTGGTGTTGGCGGCGCTACCATGTCAGGTTATCGGGCGGCACTGGATGCGGGCGCTGATATTGTTGTTAAACTTGATGGGGATGGGCAGATGGATCCGCGGCTTATTGGGCGCCTTGTTGGTCCGATTGAACGCGGGCAGTCCGATTATACTAAGGGAAATCGCTTTTTTGGTGTGGAATATCTTGAGCAGATGCCCTTGTTGAGGACTATTGGGAATTCCGGGTTGTCGTTCATTAATAAGGCGGTGAGCGGTTATTGGAATATTATGGACCCAACCAATGGGTTTACTGCGATTCATCGTGCCGCCCTGGAATTGCTCCCTCTGGATAAAATTGAGCGCCGCTATTTTTTTGAAAGCGATATGCTCTTTCGCTTGAACACTATCAGGGCCGTAGTTAGTGATGTTCCTATGACTGCCTGCTACGGCGAGGAGGAGAGTAGTCTTCGAATAGGGCAAGTACTACTAGAATTTCCTCCTAAGTTTTTTGTGCGCTTCTTTAAGCGAATTTTCTATGGCTATTTCCTGCGTGATTTTAATGCCTGCTCGATCGAAATGGTGTCAGGAATGGCGCTGTTGCTCGGGGGTATGCTCTTTGGTCTTTGGCATTGGTATACGAGCAGCGTGGGTGGGGTTTTCGCCTCAACCGGCACGGTGATGCTTGCCTCTTTGCCGATAATTTTGGGATTTCAGCTGCTTCTTTCCGCCGTGGGCTTTGATACGGGGAATGTGCCGACAGAGCCGCTTCAGCTTTTGGTGACGGAGAGGGTATCTCGTTCGGCGGGTAACGAGAACGTGGTAAATTTGTAGCTCTGGGGCGGCTCTGCCGCCTGAAGGGGCCATGGGGTGACGGCGACGTTGTTTTCTTGTAAAGTTTGGCCCATTATGTTTGGAAGCCTTGATAGTAAAGTTCCGCCGGTTGCCGCCAATGGCCTTACTGTTAGTATTGTCATTCCAGTGTACAACGAGCGGCGCACAATTAGGGAAATCATATCTCGCGTTAAGGCGACTCCGCGGCCCAAAGAAATCATTATTGTGGATGATTTCTCAACTGATGGCACACGAGCGATTTTGCGCCAACTCGAAGCCGATCCCGAAATTCGAGTTCTGTACCAGCAACGCAACTTTGGAAAGGGAGCCGCGTTGCGGCGAGGCTTTAGCGAAGCTCGCCATGATGTCGTTATTGTGCAGGACGCTGACCTAGAGTACG
>CAZPBV010000103.1:0-1468 GCA_964584675.1 uncultured Bdellovibrionales bacterium | reverse complement strand
AGGACTATGAGGCACTTATACAGCCTATCGAAGCCGGTCGAGCGGACGTGGTATATGGCTCCCGGTTTCAACATGGGGTAAGGCGGGTTCTATATTTTTGGCATTCGATTGGTAATAGGGCTCTCACGGCGCTTTCGAACATGTTTAGCGATCTCAATCTCACTGACATGGAGACCTGCTATAAGGCGTTTAAGAGGACTATTATTCAAAATATTGTTATCGAGTCGGATCGCTTTGGTTTTGAACCGGAAATTACCGCCAAGGTGGCGCGGCTCAACTGCGTCATTTACGAGGTCCCGATAAACTATTATGGGAGATCCTACGCGCAAGGGAAGAAAATTACGTGGCGGGATGGCCTCGCCGCTCTCTGGTTCATTATGAAGTATTCTCTCAGTTGGAGGCCCTTCGTGCGCGACCAGGAGGCCTTGAATAGGGCGCTTGTCGAGCCGCCACCTCCCGAAGATGTAGGACTCGACACGCTTGAGGCCTTCGAAGGCGCGCGCCGCTATAACGGTTGGATTATGGACCGCTTTCGGCCGTTTATCGGTAAACGAATACTGGAGATTGGGTCAGGAATCGGTAACATCGCTATAGAGACATTGGCGATTCCCGGTGTTGAAGCCTTTACCGCTACAGACCTTTCGGACGATTCGCTTGATATTTTGAGAATGCGTCTTGATGGCGAGTCTCGTCTCAAGACGGCAGTGTGGGACCTTGGACAGCCGCCTCCGTTGGCGCTTGAAGGAGAAAAGTACGATACGATTATTTGTTCCAATGTGCTCGAGCATATCGAAGACCACGAACGCGCCCTCGATTATATGCACAGTCTGCTAACGGAAGGAGGGCGTCTTATTTTGCTGGTTCCGGCGGACCAATCCATTTTTTGCGAGCTCGATACGCAACTCGGTCATTATCGTCGCTATCGAAAGACCGAATTGAAAGAGTTTCTTGAACAGCGAAGTTTTGCAGTGGAGCAAGTCTTCTATCATAATCTGGTTGGTAAGCTCGGCTGGTGGTGGAGCGGCACGGTTCGCAAGCAGAAGAAACTTAAGCCTAAGCAAACCAAGCAGTTTGATTCTATAGTTCCGTTTGTGCGCCCGCTCGATAAGTTCCTTGTCCCTCTGTGGGGCGGGGTTTCGGTTATTGCGGTTAGTCGAACATTGCCGAGGGAAACTTCCGAGGTTCGGCGTGCCGTACATGCGTAGAGGCATCTCCAGACGCAACTCCCAAGGGGACTTCTAGTGGAGACGCTCATTTTGGCAATAACTTTTGACTTTCTCCATTGGGTGTCATGTTGATTGCGTTACCGCTGATCTCTTTGGTCGTGCTGGCCGCAGTATGCTCCTTGGCAGAGAGAGAGGCCGGGACAGTAAGGCTCGGGCTCTTGCGCGCAGCCCTGGCTTGTGGGGCATGGGTAGTGGTGTGCTCTGAGGTTCAGAGCTATTTCCGGGTTCTGTCGCGTTCTGCC
>CAZPBV010000102.1:0-10521 GCA_964584675.1 uncultured Bdellovibrionales bacterium | reverse complement strand
AAATCAACCATAGCCTTGGGGTGTACCAGCAAGGTGGTATCGAGTTGTTTGGGGCCTTTTGATGGTGATGTTTCCACTATTTGCACCATCGATTCACCTCAATTTCATTCGTACCGCCGCGATAAGGAAAAAGCCGGGCGAAATTTATCTTTTTTTGTCTGTGGCCCCATTTAGCTCGCTCGGACTTCTCGCCAGTCCAAGTCCGGGCAGTGTTCTACATTGGTACTCTTGAAGATTTTTCTAGAATGCTCATTCTTTCCAGAATGTGGTTCCATAAAAAAATCCTAAGTAATTCGAAGAATGCCATCCCTGAGGGCGTCTTTTACTTTGACAGACAAAGGAAATCGCCCCTATCTTTATAGAATAATCTTAGAACTGCATGGTTACGGCACGCATGATTATCGCGCCGCGCGAATTTTCTGAGCATAGCGGTCATATCGGCTACTATTCCTACCTGCTCTTCCAGGTCAGTACCCGTTCCGGGGGCACGAAACAAGTTATTGACAATAGACATAAGGAGGCCTTGAGATGGAACACCAAGAACATGAACAAATTAGAAGGTTTATCAAGGATAACGTGGAGCTTCGTAAGCTTTACCGCGAGCATTCAAGTTTAGAAATCCGTCTAGCGCGCTACCAAACGAGAAATTATCTGACAAGCCAAGAGCAAATGGAGCAAAAGCGTCTCAAGATGAAAAAGCTTGCCGGTGTTGAGCGCATGCTGGGGATTTTAGCTAACTGCCGGGATGGGGCATCCGCCGTCGGAACTTGAGTCTTCGGCGGTTGCGGTGCGAGAATGTTGAGCGGACCAGCTCGGCGCCCGACTCGCTATTGCAGTTTCTGACTTTTGTTCGCGGGCACCGAGTCTGTGCTCGGCAGTTCTGGGTTCGATCTTTCCCACAATAGGTACTCTTCGCTGCATCCAAGCAGCCTCATTACGATCCTCCGCGCACGCGGATTAGTCCAACGGCTAAAATCACCAGTTGTCGCGCTCTACAATACTTCATATCTTAAAGGCAGTCACATGCGCGACAATCTGGTGGATTTGATTGTTAGGCGCTTCTCTCTGAGCTTAATTTTAGAGGCGTTATGAAAAAGGCTGCACAAATTCAATATATTACGGACGACAGAGGCAAGAAGCAGTCAGTAATTCTGCCGGTTGATACCTATGAAGAAATGCTCGAGGACATCCAAGATTTAGTGGCAGTTGCCGAGCGTCGCAAAGAACGCTCAATTCCACTGGATGAAATGAAGAAGCGGTTGAAGAGGGATGGCATCATTTAAGGTCTTTCTCAAATCATCCGTTGAAAAGGATTTAAAACGAATTGATGGATCCACGGTTCCCAGAATTCTTTCGGCAATCGAAGAACTTTCAGATAATCCGTGTCCGAGTTCGTCGAAGAAACTCGTGGGCGCGGAACAAACCTACCGATTGCGCGTCGGAGACTATCGAGTTGTTTATATAGTCAATCGCTTGTCAAAGGAAATAGAAGTGCAGAGAGTGCGGCATAGGAAGGACGTTTACTGGTAGCGCATAGTGTTTAGTGGGCAACCCGGGCAAAGCCTCGGTATCCGCAAGTCTGTTATCCCCTTATCCACAATACGCAGCGCCGCAAGATATCGGCATGTAAGTCATCTTCTTTAACTGATTTCAGTTGCGCGAAAACGGGCAAGCCACTCCCTAAGCAGCGCGTCGTCTTGTACTAATTCTCCTCGTGGCGGTGGTAATAGCCACTCGAGTTTTTTCCGGGTCGAGCCCGAGGTGCCGGCAAATGGCCTTAAATGAGAAAATGTATTCATCTTCTTCGTCATCCATATAGGCGACTGCTTCGAGGTGCAGCTCACCGCTGGAATTAAAGTCTTCAATGGTGCGAAGAATCATAGCGCGCATAAGTTCATTAATGGCATCATAGCCCCTGCCGCCATGGTAGGACATATCCATCTGAGGTAGTGCGTCGGTATTGCTCACAATCAACTCCGTACGGTTTTTCATGGTGTAACCCTCAAAAACCTGTGAGCTCGCGCTGATAAGGTTTATCAGCGATTGATAATCCTGGGTAAAACTTGCAGAGATATCAAGCGGTTAGCCGCCGCCATAACCTCTGCCGCGAAGGTGTCCTGGTGTTGGAATGCTCCAACACCCAAGTACTAAATAGCGTTATGTAGAATTAGCAGTTGAGTGTCGCAATAATTTTTGGGGGGCTGTGCCGCCCAACCTTACCCCAAGAACTGCTCGAATTTGGGGAACGTACAGCTAATGGCCAGACGAGCGCATCGAAGGTGGAGCTGTACGCCAGGTGTTGTGGCGGCTTGGGGGTGTCAATTAGGACGGTTCTTGATTGCCTGACTGTCCAGCGCTCTAGATTGTTGGACGCCTAGGTACGATATTTCTGAAAGCCCATAGTTGCTTAGTAGAATAGAGAGCCCCAAAGTAGAGAGCATCGAGCGCCCAGTGATCTCGGCGCGGAAGCGCCATATAGGCTGAATCAAGCAGACTACGTGCTCTAGGTAGAGCGAGATCAGTAGCGGCCTGACGAGATGCTGCTTCGGTAGCAAATGTCTTTATTCCGTGAGCCCAATCGTGATCCATATCATACAAATCATCGAACAATTGCAGGAAGCCGCCTAAATGTGACACTGCTGGCTCAACTCGACAAGCCGACGGGTTCCAGGCCGATACAATGCGAGAAATAAGTGCAAGTGCTTTGGAGCCAATATCGACGGAAAGATTGAGGGAACAGTCACCGTGAATTTGCTTCACAGCCACATCCCTAAGATTCCCAAAGCCCTCCTCGAAGACGCTTCGATACGGAGCGTCTTCGAGCGAACGCCAGATTCGCGAGAACTGCCTGGAAATCGCGTCTAGTTGGGGAAGGTCCTTAAATTGATAAATTCGACCTGTCTTAAGAGAATCGAGTAGTACACTAAGTACTTCGGTTTTCCTTTCATTAGGTAATTGGAAGTCATCAATTAAATAGTCGGTGACCCAAATAGCGGCCGTAGCGCGGGCACCTATCAATTGAGCAGTTCTTCTGCCGAATTGACTGCCCGTTAAGTCATATAGAATGCCAGCACCCACGCCCCCTACAAACGGCTTCTTGAGCGATATATGAACTAAGGGGGTCTCTTTCGTGCTTCCGGCCAAGTTAATGTCAGAGCAAACCTGTCGACAATCAAGGGCCAGGCGGGGAAAACTCGCAAACTGAAGTAGGGTCCTCCTTCCCGCCTGGAGAAGGGAACGAGTACGAGGGGAACCGTCCTTCAGTTCAGTTTGCGCTTCGATGCCTGCCATTATGAGATGATTCTAGCAGAGAGGGCCGCTTAAGAAAGTTTCTGTGGTGTCGGGATTGAGAACTCTAGGGTTTTCTAGGGAATTACGGCTCAAGACCCAAACCATTCATTTTACACGCTCAAGTACATAGTGGGCCAGGGCTTTTAATTGCCCAACGGCCTCGATATCGACGGTGAAGGAGCTCTGAGATAAATGGAAGACAGCCTCGTCAAGAAGAGACAGGGCAGTATCGCAGAGAGAAACTGCCAAGGACCGGGATTCCTCAATGACCGGGGAGGTGCGTAAAACAGCAAGCGCCTCCGCCACCCAAGCCTCTTCTTGCAATGAGTCCTTTGGTTGCTCCCTTAATCGATTCGCTAAGGGGTGTTCGGATTTCAACCATAGAACATTCACTACTGATGGCTTGCGCTCGCGTAAGTCCTGCCCGGTTCTTTTGCCCAACAGATCCTGGTCGGCGGTGACATCGAGAATATCGTCTAAAACCTGAAATGCGATTCCAATCTTTTCACCAAACGCAGTCAGCGACCGCTGTGCCTCTTCCGGTGCGCGAGCAATGTGGGCGGCGGTTTGGCAAGCCAGGGAGAAGAGGGCCGCTGTTTTCTTACGTGCAATTTCGAGACTCGACTCAAGGGTGTGGGGGCCATGGTAGAGACTCGTCTCCAAAATTTCTCCTTCCGTTAGCGCGACACACGCGCGTTCGGTCGCTTCAATCACAAAGGAGTCAAGTGTTGCACACAGACCAAAGGCGCGGGTCAATAGAAAATCACCGGTCAATAGGGTGTTCTCGATACCATACTTCTTAAAAGCGGAGTCCTTGTTTCTTCGTAGGGGCGACCGGTCGATAATGTCGTCATGCAGGAGAGTGGCCATGTGAATGAGCTCGATGCCGGCAGCAATGGTAATAAGCCGCCGCCCCGCACTGCTCTGGGAGAGGTTTTCCCCAAGCCCCAAAGCTCGGCCTACGAGTAGCGTGAGCATTGGACGGACTCGCTTTCCGCCAAGGTCAAGCAGGTACGAGCTGACCTCTGTAAGAAGAGCTGCATCGGAGCAGAGCTTTTCACGTATCAAGGATTCAATATCCCTAAGGGCGTCAAATTCGAGGGAAAAGAGGGGCGCCTTGTTTGACATGCAGAATTACTTCGTCGGCAAAGCCTATAGGCAGAAAAGGAAAATATGGCGTCCCCAAGGGGATTCGAACCCCTGTTACCTCCGTGAAAGGGAGGTGTCCTGGACCGGGCTAGACGATGGGGACTTACGGCCTTCTTCTTCCCACGAGCTGCCGCCTTTTGCATGTCTCGTAAGAAAAATGACGCCAATCTTTCACGCTTTTATTGCCTTGGCAGCTTCACAATGCCAGCGCGAGGTTGCCAACATCTCCGATTCCAGAGAATTAGTGCGCACTGCGGGCACAATCTCAAAAAAATTAGAGACCTCGTTGGCCGGGAGAGTTTAGACTAAACTCCTTCTGCTGGCAATCGTCGCTATGGGAGACCTACAGATAAACCAATTCACTTTATCAGGCCTGGCGAGCGTATCTGGACTGAGGCTTTTTGGGGTGACTCGAGTTGATGTTCCTCAAATAGACCGGAGGAGACTAGCAGACTGGCTGGCGCAGGGCTTTCATGGGAGCATGCACTACTTGGAGCGCTCAGCCACCAGTCTTGAAGTTGCAGAGGCACGCACGCTCGTGTCCTTTGGACTGCACTACTCGGCTGCCCCAGCTCGCGCTTGCCCGCCGGGGTATGGTCGAGTTGCGCGCTATGCCTGGGGACGCGACTACCACCAGGTCTTTGAGGAACGCTTGGCTGAACTTGTTCGACGCGTTTCTCTCCACCTTGGAACTGATATTTCCTATCGAATAGCCAGTGATGCCGTTCCTCTGCTTGAACGATCCCTTGCCGGGCAGGCTGGGCTGGGCTTTGTGGGAAAGAACAGCATGTTGATACGTCTTCGTGAAGGTTCATTCTTTTTCCTGGGCGAAGTAATTTGGAATGTTGAGATAGAAAAGGCGCCTCTTTTTTCTCAAAAAAATACCTGCGGAACGTGCACTCGTTGCTTAGAGTCTTGTCCCACGAAAGCGTTTGTTGATGCTTTTGTGTTGGATTCCCGTAAGTGCATTTCATATCTTTCCATTGAAAAACGCGGTGCTTTGGATGTGCCCGAACGAAAGGCTCTTGGGGAGTGGGTATTTGGCTGTGACGTTTGTCAGGAGGTTTGTCCGTATAACCACCGCGCTATGCGCGGGAATGGAGGTCAGCCCGAGGCTGACTTTCATCCTGAAATGGGCGTAGGACCGCTGCTCAATTTGACGGAGGTTCTTGCTCTCAGGACGGAGGAATCTTACAAGAGATATTTTTCCCGTACTGCTCTCCTTCGACAGCGCCGTGCCGGACTTCTTCGTAACGCGGCCTGTGTGGCCGCGAACACGCAGGCGGTGAATTGTTTGCCGGCGCTTGAAGATGCAATTCTTCATGACAGATCCCCGGTTGTTCGGCTGACTTGTCTTTGGGCGTATTGTCAATTAAGCAATCTTGAATCGGTGAGGGGACGGGTTCGGGCAGGGGCGATCTGTCATAAGCTCATGGCCGATAGCGACAGCGCGGTGCGGGCGGAAGCGCAAGCGCTTGCCAACGGCGAGGGTCTGACATAATTTGTTACCATGTTTCCGCATTACAAGCTCCTTTCTGCTATTTCGCTGTGCCTGCTGTGCCTCTCCTGCGCGCCCGGCCTTGGTAAGACACTTTCAACTCGCCGCATTGACCCTGATACAACCCATCCGCGTATTGCCGGGCGACTTGAGGGCGTGATAGTGCGGGTGGGGGCTTTCGAGGACAGCCGTCCAAGTCCGGCTATCGGTCGCATTAACGATAGAGAAATTTTTCCCGAGGGAAATCCCGGGGCTGATGTTCGTAGCGCGTTTGAATCGGCCGCGCGTGGGTCCGGAGCCCGCCTTAGTCAGTTTGAGGGGGTAAAAGTCGCCGGCCAGATTCTCGAGTGGAAGGCCGATATTAAGCCGGCCTTTCCGTTAACGACAATAGAGTCTCGCGCTTCGATTCGACTGTCGATTTCAAGAGATGGGGAGACGAGCGAAACGACACCGGTCTACTCCGGCACTTTCGGCGGGGTGGTCAGCTCACAACTTCCGTACGCCTCCCAGGAAAAGATAGAAGAGGAATTGGGCGAGTCTATGGCTGTGGCGATTGCAGAGGCATTGGGCAACGGGCGATTTCAATCCGAGCTGCGAGGAGAATCTGCGCCGCGGTCTTGAGTCCTCTGACCCGGACTTTGGGAGTCTTCCCGGCGAACCAGTTCTTTTGAAATGCGATCGAGCATCGCGTCAAACAGTAAGTCATCGCGGTCACGGAACTTACTGAGGACCCTAATCGCGTCATCGAGTTGATCATGCTGCTCATACCAACGAGCGGTGCTTCGGATTCGGTCGGAAACGAGATATTTGTCGACGCCCTTGTTGTCAGCCTCTTCAAAAGTGGAGAGGGCTTCGACGGGCTTGTTCTGCCCAAGCTGGATGTCGCCGATGAGGATTAAGTAAAAGTAGGGATTCTCCCATTCCGGGCGATCCGCATCCAGCCGTGTCTCCATGTGATCACGGTATTCCTCGATTGCATGGTCAAACTGCCCCTTGCGAGAGTACTCTTCCGCCCGCTCCAAATGGGAAGAACGAGTCCCGTTGCTGCAAGACACCGCCAGAAAAGTGGCGGCCAGAAGGCGTAAAGCAATGTGAGTTTTCATAAAGACAATTATGCTGTGGGAGCGTTCAATTTCCAATCCCTTAAGAGGCCCGCGTAGCGTCGCCCAGATACGCGTTCGCCGCTAGGAAGAGTCCGCCAACGTTTGTGGAACCATACCCATTGGTCGGGGTACTGCCGAATGAGAGCTTCGAGACGACGATTAAACTCGATGATAATGTTTTCGGGGTTCGCGTTGTCAGGGAAAGTTTCAAGATAAATACGATAGCAACCGCGCGATTCTCGAAAAATAAAAGTGCTGACAAAAATAGCGTCGTGCTTCATGCCAAGTTCAATGAGGGTGGTAGGAACGCTGACTGGTCGACCAAAGAAGGGGGCAAAAGCGGAGCGTACGCGGGTGTCTTGATCCAAGAGGCCCGCGATAACTTCTCCAGACTTGAGCACGTTGACAATTTCTTTGGCCCCGGCCGAGCGGCTGCGCCAAATAGTCTTGATGCGGTAGCGATCTCTCAATGTGAGAAGGGCATATTGCAGCCCCTTGTTGCGAGCCTCTCTTCCAATGGTTGTCAGTGGAACTCCTTGAGAAGCCCAATATGCCCCTAAAAGGTCCCAGTTTCCGGTGTGCGCAGTAAGCGCGACGATAGGGCGTTTCTGTGCCAGTAGCGATTGTGCCAGAGGCCACTCAGGGCAAGATACATATTTCTCAGGGCTTTGTAGGAGAGGGAATAAGTTGATTGATTCCATGAAGACCTGGCCGACGTGGGCGTACACTCCGCGGACAACCGATGAAGCGGAAACGGTGGGGAGAAAACACTCCACCTGACGCGTTGCAACAAGACGATCGCGGGTAGGAAGAAAGGAGAATAGCAACCCCGCGCAACGTCCCAGGGCCCTTCTTACGGAAAGCGGCAGGGCCCCGATGGTGTCAAAAATTGTTAGGATTGCCGGCATCGACCCTCTCGCTCCCTCGGCAAAGACGTTAATATGAACTGCTGTCGGCTAGCCTCCTAGCCTGGGCCCTGAGGCCATTGACCATCAGGTACTCCAAGAGGCGGTCACGAAATACCATACCGGACAGACTGCCATTTTCAATGACGAGAAGAGTTTGGGCCGGGGCTGCGAGAACTTTATCCAGAATTTGGTCAAGCGGAGTGTTCGCAGATACTGCAATAATATCCCGACTCATGACATCGGCAAGATAAGACTCTTCGGTCGAAGCGGAGGCTAAGCCCAAAAGATCTTGACGATCAACGATGCCCATGAGTGTGCTGCCATGAATGACGGGAAAAGCCGGCTGCATAGATCGAAGGGCGATGTCGAGAGCCTGAGTAAGCGTTTGACCATGGGCAAAAAACTGCACTTGGCTTGCCGGGGTCATGACATCGCCGACGGTAAGTCCGCCAGCCGCCAAGCGGGCGCGCTCGCGGATATGTTCTTGCACGGCATTGGTGAATACCACTCCTGCAATAAGAATAAGAATAACCTGGCCCGTATAGAAGGCAAATGCGGCAAGGCATAGGCTCAGTACTTGGCTGACCCGAGTGGCTATGAGGGTAGCGTTTCGTAATTTCAGCAGAGCCAGGCAGGCACGCAAAATTCTACCGCCGTCCATGGGAAATGCCGGGATCATGTTGAAAACAAAAAGAATGACGTTGGCGATGAATACTCTTGTGATGTACGACACCGGCCGATCATCAACGAAGGCCATGGGGTCAGAAAATGGAAACAAAATGGTCGCCAGGACTATGTTCACAAGCGGGCCCGCGATCGTAATAAAAAGCTCCGCCTTTGGGCGAGCTTCAGCCATGAGAGAGGCCACCCCGCCAAAGGGGTAGAGGACGATATCGCGAGTCCGAATGCCGAAATATTGGGCCGTTAGGGCGTGGCCAAGCTCATGCAAAACTACACAGCCAAATAGGCTCAAAACAAAAAGGACTTCAGGTAGGACCGGAGCGCCGGCCTGTGTCGCATCCATCGCCACCCACATCAATAGCAGGAGGAAGGTGACGTGAATACGGATCGGAATGGAGCTTACCGTTCCCAGACGAATGGACCAAGCTCGGGATCTATTGGAAGCACTGCCCATAACGGAGCACAGTACCCTACCTGAGGAGATTAAACAATTTCTTGGATGGTCTAGGTGTGCGCTGTAATCGGGCCATTCGCCGGTTGTGCGAGTTCGCTCCCGCATGCTTCGCGAAGGAGACCTCGTATGTCCTGACTGCTCAAGTTTGCAAGACGAGATTCTATGTCGTTTAACCAGTCGGCAATACCGATACCGCACTCGGTCGAAATATGTACTCGGCTGACCTTCCGCAGTATTGTTGGCTGAAGCGTCTCCCCCTCTCCAAGCAAACTTTCAAAAAGACGCTCGCCCGGCCGCACCCCAGAATAGACAATTGGAATGTCCAAACGCCCATATAGCGCCAGCATCTTGCGAGCGACATCCTCAATACGAACGGGATTTCCCATGTCCAAAAGGAATATCTCGCCGCTTTCTCCAATTGAGCCGGCGGCCAAGATGAGGCGCACTGCCTCGCGAATAGACATGAAGTATCGATGCATATCCGGGTGAGTAATGGTAACGGGGCCGCCACTAAGAATTTGTTCCTTAAAGAGCGGTACAACACTTCCGTTACTGTTGATGACGTTTCCGAATCGCACGATAGAGCTCTTAAACTCCCGACCCTGCTTCTTGGCCAGGGCGGTGAAATGTTGGACCAAGAGTTCTCCTATTCTTTTGGAGTGGCCCATGACGTTGCATGAATTAACTGCTTTATCGGAGGACACAAACACAAAGTGCTCAATCTCTCCCAACAGGCAAGCACGGAGGAGATTGCGGGTGCCAATGACATTATTCTTGAGAGCCTCATAGGGATTATCCTCCATGAGCGGGACGTGCTTAAAGGCAGCAGCGTGAAAAACAATGTCAGGACGGTAGCGCTCAAACAAGGCCTGCAGACGCGGCTGGTCAACAACGCTGGCGATGCAAAAGGCTTGGTTCACGCGAGAAGAGGCGCTTGCCAGTTCGCGCTGAAGTTTGAACATGTGGAACTCATTGTTATCGATAAAGAGGAGATTTTCGGGCGAGAAACGCAATAGTTGTCGAGCAAGTTCTGAGCCAATCGATCCCCCCGCGCCGGTCACAGCGACTCGCCGGTTCTGAATAAATTCTCGAATTTCACGTTCGTTGGAAACTCCCACCTCTCTTTCCAGAACTGACTCAACCGACGGAATGCTTGGCGCACCGGAATTAATATTGGAAAGCGCGATATCCTCGAATAGTTGAATTCTCTTTAATGGGACGTTGAGACTGTTACAAGTTGACTCGATCTCACGCACGCGCTCTTGCGACAGCGAGGGGATAGCCAGCATGGCAGCAGCGATGTTGGGGTTACTCTCTAGGAGATCTCGCAAGTCGGAGAGCCTTCCGATAATGCTGACTCCGCAAACGGTGCTTCCTCGAAGGTGGGGATTGTCATCAAGAATTCCCATTGGGATAAATTGAAATTGGCGGTGGGCA
>CAZPBV010000101.1:5772-10524 GCA_964584675.1 uncultured Bdellovibrionales bacterium | reverse complement strand
ACTTGATGTGCCTTGTATAGGTGAAATGACAAAACGAACCATTCATGTCCTGCTCGTCATTGGCTCCGAGGAGGACTATCAAGAGCTGCGGACGGAACTGTATCTCGCCTCAAATGGGGAGAAGTATGACATTTCTCTCGAATGGCGCAGCTCACTCGGGCATGCCCTCGGCGCCATCCGCGAGAATCAATTTGATTTGGTTCTTCTTGACCCGAACCTATCGGACTCGCAAGGGATAGATACCTTTCGACGTGCCCAAGAAGTATGCGGGGATATCCCGATAGTTGTCTTCTCGGCGTTGGATCACGAGGCTGTTGCTCTGCAAATGATATCAGAAGGGGCGCAGGACTATTTGGTCAAAGGCAAGCAGGGCAGCACTTTTCGTGCCCTTATGTTTTCGATTCGTCGTCAAGAGCGTCTGCGGCACCTAGAGAAGAATGAGCGCGCCATGCGACACACCACTATTGCCAAAAGCGCCTTTTTCGCAAACATGAGCCATGAAATACGGAATCCCTTGACATCCATTATTGGTTACTCCGAGGCCCTCATCGGCAAAGATGTCAACAGAAGGGAATCTGAAAAGGCTCTTTACTCCATTTTTAGCAACGGTCGCCATCTATTGCAGCTCATAAATGATGTGCTCGATCTTTCCAAGATCGAGGCAAACGAATTGAAAGTTGAACCATCCAAAGAGAATCTTATTCCCTGCCTGCGCGAGATAAAGCAAGTCTTTATTGATCAAGCAAAAAAGAAGGGGGTCGACTTTTCTGTTGAATTTTCAACGCCAGTTCCGGTGAAATTAGAAGTTGATGTGTTTCGGCTTAAGCAGGTTTTGATAAACCTCGTAGGAAATGCTTTGAAGTTTACAAAATCGGGTTACGTCAAAATATGTCTACGGGCTGAAATAGGGACCGATCTTGCAGTTTTTGAAGTAAAAGATTCGGGTGTTGGTATATCTGAAGAAGGGCAAAGAAGGCTTTTCCGGTCGTTCTCGCAGGGAGAATCGGGGCGCGCTAAAGAGTTTGGCGGAACTGGATTAGGGCTTGCAATCTCAAAACAATTGGTAGAGCGCATGGGAGGAGCCCTTGACTGTAAGAGTCGCATAGGGATCGGAAGTATATTTACCATTTCTCTGCCTCTCGGTGAGTTTGGGAGGGCCAATTTGGTTCAAGAAATCCCAAGTCTTGAGGACGTTAATCAGAGCGATGTCACGGCTAAATCTCTTAAGATTGGCGGCCGCATACTAGTTGCTGATGATGTTGAGGATAATAGGGATCTTCTTGGGTTATTGCTCCGTAAAGTTGGGGTCGATGTCGAATTTGCTGAAGATGGTGCGATTGCACTTGAAAAGGCAAGTACCGGGAAAATCGATATGCTTCTTCTCGATATGGAAATGCCGCGACTGAGCGGGCACGATGTAGCGCGTGCATTGCGATCCAAAGGAGCAGCTTTTCCTATCGTTGCTATTACTGCCATGATGCTGGAGGATTCACAGGCTGCCTGTCTGGAGGCGGGATGCGATGCCTGTCTGCCAAAGCCGTTTCGCCAGGAAGATTTATATCGATGTCTCCTCAAGTTTCTTAGAAAGGAGAATGGTGAAGCTAAGTCCAAAGCAGAAGGCCCAACTGTGGTGCGAGATGAGCTTGCGGAACGCCGGCAGCCTGATCCTGGGCGGGACGGGATTTTTTGCGACGGCTTCCATCTCGATTGGATGAGTTGGAAATGGCGATGCAAAAGAAGGATCTCGATAGACTGAGGTCGGAGGCCCACAGACTAATTGGAGCCGGTCTATTTGGCTTCCAAGAGCTTTCCTACTTTGGCGGTACCTTGGAATCCCTGGTCATTCAGGAGCAGACTGGCGGTCTCGGACTTATGGAAGCGCTCGTAAAGAAGGTTCGAGATGAAATATCGCGAATTTCGGTGGGAACTTTGGACGCGCAGGTTGCCAACGGCGTCGCCCCAAGTCGGAGCGAATCTCAGTTTACTACTGTTCTAGTCCTCGATGATGATGCCGCAAATCTGAAAGTGGTGTGTCGAGTGCTCAACGTAAAGGGCTTTATCGCCGCGCCTGCTCGAACTCCGGCCGAGGCTTTGGAGCGTTGTTCGGATAAGAATATTGCCCTGTTTATCGTCGCTCTTGAGAATGCTGAGACCGACACCTACGATGTCATTCCAGAGGTTCGAAGAATCGTTGAGCGTAATATTCCGGTCATTGCTATGACAAATCTATTGCCATCGGAAGTGCGGCCGCGGCTAGCCCCCTATAAGGTGGAACATCTCCTGGAGAAGCCGATTTCACGGGATCGCCTGCTAAGCATGATAGATGAGTTAATAGCTGCAACGATGAGTGTTCCTGAGACTGACACAAGAGATGCTGAGGAGGTCTTGGAACCGCAACTAGAGGAAGCGGCGTTTACAAGTTGACGATGTATGAATAGTGGAGTTACAGCACCTTCGAAGAAAATGGCGTGGACGACGTCCACCAAGCTCTACGTGGCTATTTGCCTGTCGTTGTTGATATTGGTAATTGCATGGTTTGGTTTCGCGTATTCGGCTATTTGGCCGCAAATTGTGTCGGAGCGCGAAGATGCATTAGCCGCGCAGATGAATAATAGCGCCAATTCTCTGAACTCACTGTTTCGTGAGCGGCAGTCCCTTGCTATTAGCCTGGCGCGCCGTGGTGAATTTCTGCATGCAATAGTCAATTCTGGAGAGTATTCTTTCAAGAGCAGAGAGGAGGAGGAAAAGTTTGTTGGAAAGATTCTTTCTCGGGAAGTTGAGTCGTTTCCTTCAATCGAAGGGGCGGGGCTCTACTTTGAACCCTTTACATTTAGTAAGAATGAAAAATTTAGAGGGTTTTACGCGCACTGGGTGCCTCCAATTGGGGTTTCCAGAAAAGTTGAGTTTACGATGCAAAAATCCACCGCCCAGGCAGATTATCAGAATTCAGACTGGTACCGCGCCCTTATTCCCAACGGGTGGAATCCGGGACGCCATTTGTATACGGACCTGAGCTGGTCGGAGCCTTATAGAGACTCGCTTACCCTGGTTCCAATAGTGAGCGTTCTTGTCGCTATGTATGGGGAGGACTCTCAACTGATAGGACTAAGTTCTGTTGACTGGAATCTGGATAACTTGACTGAATTTATTGATGCGGCACGCCCAACGAGAAATTCTGTTTCGGCCCTATTCACCATCTCCACGAAGACGTTTGCAGCAGTGGCGGGACTGCAGGGATTGAGCTTGGAACCGATCGAGAAAGCATCTTGGATGTCCTTTTTACTGTTCAATGCTCCCATGGATCGCTATGAAATGGTGCGCGGTCTTGACCGTACGGGAGAGCCTATTCGTGTTTATTCGCGATTGCTTGAGAATGGAATGATGTACGGCATTGTAGTGCCGGAACGCGAGTTTCTAGCGGGCGCGAATGCCACTATGCGAAAGTTTACTGCTCTATTTCTCGGCTCATTTGGGCTTTGTGCGATAGTGCTCATTTTCATTGCCCGAATGTTTACGCGTGAGTTTCCAAGTTTGGCGCAGCATGCGCTAGCCTACGCTCGTGGTAACTTGGGGGAGTCAGTTATGGCATCTGGTTCCGGAGAGGTAAGAATCCTTGGCGAGGCACTGAGAGGAATAAGGAACTATATGCAGCTCATGAGTAAGTCACTTGTTGGTATGGCACATGGTAGTGTGGAGGAGTTTGCTCAAGTCGACGAAGATGACGAGATCGGTACCAATATGAACGCCTGTCTGCGGGTGATCAGAGATTTTTCGGACGAGCATGAACGAATCTGTGAAAGAGGTAGACGAGGCGACTTGTCGGCAAGGATGGAAGGGCTAAAGTATTCTGGTGTTTGGCATCAGTTGGCGACTCAGCTCAATGATTTACTTGATTGTTTTGGGCGTGCAATGCGAGAGGTGACTGAAATATGTCGTGCGGCCGAGGCCGGAGATTTTAATTCAAGGGTGCGCGACGAGCGAGAGGGGGCATTTGAGGAGCTACGTCTGGCCCTTAACGGAGCTCTAGATACACATCATCGTGAGGTGAAGGAACTAACTCTCAATCTTAAGTCGGTACAGACTGCATGTGACGAGGCAAAAATGGCGACCGGCACTCAAACGCATATGCTTGAGCAAGTATGTAATGAAGCACAGTCTTTGACGAAGAGCGCCTTAGCCTCTATTGGTGAGTTGCGCAGTGGATTGGATTCGAGAGTATTCCAGGATAAATTATTTACGGCTAAGAAATCCTTGGGATTACTTCTAGGATTTGTAGACGAGCTCAAGGGGTATACGCAAATAGAAGCTGGGCGGGTAGACGTGGCGACAGGAGCATTTCATTTGCGTCGCTTTCTTTTTGATATCAAGGACGTCATGCGCCCCCAAGTTATGAAACGTTGTCAGGAGCTATCGGTTAGCATTGGAGAGGCGGTGCCGGATGGTGTTGTTGGTGATGCCAGCTTGCTTGAGACCGTACTGCTTGCCATTTTAAACCACTCATCGCGATATACAGAAGAGGAAGGGTCAGTAGCGCTTCGCGTCGATCTTTTGGAGAGAACCGCGGAGACAGTTACGTTGGCGTTCGCTATTACGGACAGCGGTGGCGGAGAGTTTTCGGAGCGGCGAGATCGGGTGCTCAGTCGGTTGGAGCGAGAAGCCGAACGCGATGTGGCCATAGGCTTTGGCGGAGGTTTTAATCTCGTAGTGACCAAGCGAATCATTCAGTTGATGGGAGGGGCCTTGGAGATTGAT
>CAZPBV010000101.1:0-5762 GCA_964584675.1 uncultured Bdellovibrionales bacterium | reverse complement strand
TACAAAGTCGTCATTCCAATGTTAGACGCAGAGAGTACTTCGGTCTCGACGACTGGGTCTTGCAACGACGGCCAGTTTCCGGATGTTATGGCGAATGGGCCGACAGCTCTCATTGTAGAGGATGAAATTATTAGTCAGAGGGTCGCTGAGCATATTCTTAAAGGACAAGGTTACCAAACTGCAACCGCGCGCGATGGGTTGGAGGCTCTCAGGTTATTGGAAGAGCAAAGATTTAATCTTGTCCTCATGGACATTAACTTGCCAGTGCTTGATGGTGTCGAAACCACCAAACGAATCCGAAATAGTTCTTTGCCTTGCGCAAGCGTTCCAATTATTGCGCTAAGCTCTAATCCGTTGCGCATGGAGGAGGATAACGCTTTGGTGAAGGGCTTTAATGCTTATTTGTTGAAGCCGCTTGAGAGCCGGGCCCTACAGAATGTCTTGCGGCTACTAGGAATTGACAAGAGATCGATTGAACAGGCTCAGATGATTTAGTTGTTGTTTAGAAGTTGGTGGTACGGTTGTATGATACGCACACGCTGTTGTTTAGCTTTGAGTGTATTCTTTTGGTTCATTCTCGTTTTACCGCGAGCGGCATTTCCGGAAATTCTTTGTGAAAACCTGAATGACCGGCTTCATTTGCAGATAGCCGCCACGTTCGTATTTCCGAATAGGACTTGTCCCGAGGGATACGAGGCTATTTCTTCATTGCGGGCCGAGGATCGGATCATTCCGAGGGGCGGCCAGATAAATAGGCGCATAAAGGAGATCTTAGATGAGCTAGCGCAAACGCCGCGAATGGCGGCAAGTTCTGCTCCAAGCAACGAGACCCAATCGGCAGGGATTGAAGGGGAGCCGGCCCTTCATTTTACCATGCTTTTCTCGCCCTTTCTTGAAGGGGAGTCTTTAGTCAGCCGTAGCAGCCGGTTGGAGGAAGGAGACGCCAGTGGTTTGATGAGTGTTGCCCCGGGCTATGATAATTCATTTGAAGTCGGAGGAGTCCTGGGAGCAGGGGGGGGAAGAGGGCTCAATGGGTTACCAGGAGCAAGTGGCAGGGAAGGTCAGAGGGGGAGCGTTGGACCACAGGGTCAAAAAGGCGATCAGGGACAAGCAGGGCAGATTGGAACGAGCGGAGAGAAAGGGGATCAGGGCAACACGGGAGAAGCCGGGGCTGTGGGTTCGCAGGGCAGCCAGGGAGAACAAGGCCAACAAGGCGAGCAAGGAATCACCGGTCCGCAGGGGATACAGGGAGCGCAGGGGGCCAAGGGAGACAAAGGAGATGCGGGCGAGCGAGGACTTCAAGGCCTGGTTGGGACGTCGGGACTGTCGGGACTGCATGGATTGACCGGGGCGGTGGGGCAAATTGGAGCTCAGGGGTTGCAAGGTGTTCAAGGACTAGTAGGGGCCGCCGGGGAAAAAGGTGTTCAAGGACTGGATGGACTGACTATTCTTGATTGTCCATCGGATCCTACAGAGCTTTTAGGAATTGACGGGGACTTTTGTATTAACAACATCACCGGCATGTTGTTTGGGCCTAAGAAAGAAGGGCAATGGGGACCCGGAAGGAGTTTAGTTGGCGGGCAAGGTCTTCAGGGGCTCGCCGGTTTGGATGGCAGAACTATTCTTGACTGTCCTTTGGATCCTACGGAGATCCTTGGGCAGGACGGAGATTTTTGTATTAACAAGATTACCGGGAAGTTATTTGGTCCCAAAGAAGGTGGCTTATGGGGCGTCGGTAAGAGCTTAATTGGGGAACAGGGCCAACAGGGGCTACAAGGATTGCAGGGAATTGCTGGAATAAATGGCAGAAGTATTCTTAGTGGCTTGGTAGATCCTCTTGTGGGTGATGGCAGTGATGGGGATTTCTTTATTAATACCGCCACCAATACCCTATTCGGCCCAAAATCAAGCGGAGCGTGGCCGAGCGGGGTAAGTCTTTTGGGCGCACAGGGACTGCAAGGAATACAAGGTATTCAAGGACTACAAGGAATTCAGGGGTTGCAGGGGATTCAAGGCCTCCAGGGAATCGCCGGGATAAGCGGCAGGAGTATTCTGAGTGGTGTGATAGACCCTCTCGTGGGCGATGGCAGTGATGGGGATTTCTTTATTAATACCGCCACCAATACCCTATTCGGCCCAAAATCAAGCGGAGCGTGGCCGAGCGGGGTAAGTCTTTTGGGCGCACAGGGACTGCAAGGAATACAAGGTATTCAAGGACTACAAGGAATTCAGGGGTTGCAGGGGATTCAAGGCCTCCAGGGTATTGCGGGGATCGATGGAAAATCAATTCTAAGCGGAACGTCCGATCCATCGTCATCTGATGGAAGTAACGGCGACTTCTTTCTTAATACCGCAACCAATACGTTATTCGGCCCCAAATCGAGCGGTTCATGGTCGAGTGGAGTTAGCCTCCTGGGCCCACAGGGTCTGCAAGGAATACAAGGAATTCAAGGTATAGCCGGGATCGATGGAAAATCAATTCTGAGCGGAACGTCCGATCCATCGTCATCTGATGGAAGCAATGGCGACTTCTTTCTTAATACCGCAACCAATACGTTATTCGGCCCCAAATCGAGCGGCTCATGGTCAAGCGGCACCAGTCTCATCGGCGCGCAGGGCCTGCAAGGCCTTCAGGGCGCTCAGGGAATCCAAGGAATTCAGGGCATACAGGGACTGCAAGGGCTACAAGGTATTCAAGGCGTGGCTGGTGTAGATGGAAAATCAATATTGAGCGGCACAGCCAACCCATCCTCATCAGATGGCGCTGTCGGTGACTTTTTTATCAATACCGCAACTAATACGCTTTTCGGGCCAAAATCCGGTGGCGGATGGTCAAGTGGTATCAGCTTGGTGGGTCCTCAGGGCATTCAAGGCTTAACGGGTGCGACTGGTGCGCAAGGTATTCAAGGTATAGCAGGTCCGGAGCTTTTGTATTTTGCGGGCAACACAAGCTCAACGCTTCTCGGTCTGACAACGACATATCTGGTACCGCAAGGATCCGCCGGACCGTTAGCGCTAGGCTCGGTCGATCAAGTGTATATGCCGGCTCCTCGAGCCTGCACGGCTACGACAATCTATATTGACTTGTCGATACCGCCCGGACTTGGAACTTCTCGAACCTTCTCGCTTTATGTAAATGGTTCGGCGACTACGCTGAGCTGTGCTATTTCCTCCCTCAACACAAGTTGCGAAGGGACGGCATCTATTTCGATAGCACAAGGAGATCAAGTAGCGATTCAGGCCGCGGTTTCAGGCTTGGCCTTGCCGTCGGTGGCTCGGTACTACTGGATATGCAACTGATTTTCATTCCAATGAGCGCAAAGCTGTGTACTGATTGACTCACTGCCATGAGGCATGTTTGGAACTGCTATGATATCAATCGCGCTAATTTTGCCTCTCATATGCTCCGAGGTCAGGAAGTGAATCTCGATACCGTCGATCGGCATCTATCCGGACATAAGGCAAGGTCTGGGGAGAGCCGGAATTAATTGAACGTGAACCAAGTCCAACACGGAGATCTCCCTGATCGGAGGCAAGGTATCCTGGATCTTCATGAAATGAATTAGAATCATTCCCGGTGTGTTGCCATCGTTCTAATGCAACCATCGTGTGCTCGACTTCAAACGGAAATGCGATGCGAGGCAAAAAATATTGGTTGTAGTCCCAGCCAAAGCTGCCTTGACCGAGAGTGCTACCGGCTACGATAGTGCTGGCAGCCGATGTAACATTCGGCGCTGCCACAATATTGTTGAATGCCATAACCCCGGTCGAAATATCAAGGTTACCTGCGCGAATGCCCTTTATCCATGTGCTTCCCGGAAGATAGAATGAGTTGTGATAGATGCGATTAGCCACATGACCAGCAAAGTTGGGAAAAAGAGTGTACATTCCGTGCGCCAAGGGAGTGCCGTACGAGTCCATTATGAAGCGGTTATTGGCTATCAACAAATCGTCAACCCCGTCGGTTGATATAATGCCGGAGCTGTCCATGCGAAAGGAGTTTCCTTCAATTCTTACATGCTTAAGACCCGGACTGTCTGTTCCGTCAGGCCCCAAATATAATCCTGCGTTAACAAAGTGATTTGATAGGACGGAATACCAACGCCCAGCGTCGGGCTTTGCTGCGCGTAATCCGGCCAATCTGCGGTCGGGTGGAGCGTTCACTACGTCTGAGTTGGAAATGAGCAGCTTTTTGAGGTAGAGCCTAAATATCGCCTCTTGACGCTTCTGTCCAACTGTACACCCTATCAGAGCTACTCGATCGTTGTTCTTTGAAATCCATAGGTCATACTTATAGGCCTCAAAAATCTGACAGTCCGAAAAGATCTGATCTTGTCGCCATTCATTGGCGATATTGTGAAAGAAACCCTCTACTTTGGTGCGATGTACAAGGCTGGCAGTCCCTGTGCCTGAGAATCCGTATATACCGCCAGCACTCCCTTCGGGAACGGTGTTGGGCCAGGGCCCTTGAAGATGAAGGTCTAAAAAACGGGCATCTGTAAAATTGTTGCCTGCAACAATCGAAACGCCCGCCGTGCTTGCGTAAAGTACCGGGCGAGCAGCGCTGGCATCGCCATATGCTTCAATCGAAAGAGTAGAAATGGACGGGGGAAGCCAGGTTTCCTTAACCTCAAAAATGTCTCCGCGTCGTAAACGCAGCCGGGTACGATCGCGCGCAAGTGATTTTGCTTTGCTCCACGAGCGACAAGGCGAGTTTTCACTTAGGCAGTTACTACTGTCATTCCCAAGGCTCGACGAAAAATAGTAGGTTGTCCAGCCTCCTGTCGGTTCGGCCAGTACTTCGATTTCCTGCTTGTAAAGATACACTCCTCCAATATCATCTGTAAGAGTCAAAGTAACGGGATAGGTTCCGGGCCTTTCGAATACATGGGCCGCATTCCAGCCGAGGGCGGAATTTTTGTCCAGCCACTGACCATTTGACCGAGCTGCTCCAGTAGTCCAGTACCATCGAGGATCGTCCGTAGCGGTTCCGGATGGGGCTGGATCGCCAAAATTCCAGTCATAGTGGAATGAGTTCCAAGCAGCCTGTATCCCACCCTCAAGAATGTCGATCTCTGCTAATTGGTCGGGAATGCGCGCCTGGGGCTGAGCAGCAGTTAAATTCCCTGCCGAGAAGGAGTGAGTATCGCCGAAAATTTGCGGCTTTCCGCCTGTCAGTGCGGATTGCGGGAATATGGTCGTCATTTCATTCCCATCAACAAGAATCTTTAGCACGCCTTGGCGAAGTTCAAGGGCGCAGCGTTGACCAAGCAAAAAACTGGTGCTGCCGCCAAGATCGAGCAAACCACCTCCATAGCGAGCATGCAATCTGAGCTTGTTGGATGTTGAGTCATACCATAGTTTGTAGAAATGAGTAGAGTCGGAATATTGAAGGTATACTCCATCGCCTGATGTAACCGGAACAGTTTCGGCGTATTGACTGTTCGAAAATGATTGAGAGTTGATACGATTTTGAATATCCGAAAGCGAGTCAGGAGGTCTCAATCCAGTGACGAGCTGGTCCCGGGACCACGCGGTTTCCAGGAGTGAGTTCGAGTTCACCCACACATATACACCCCAATTGTTCGCTCCCGGTAACCGATCTTCGCCGCTAGCGCCGACACTTACCGGAGCGCCGGGAGATTCGCCGGCGAAGCTCCATGATAGAGTGCGCGTTCCCGCATGCCAGAAGAGCTGGCCTCGTCCAAAAGGGGCCCCTTCCTCGACGCGAGATATCGAAACCCCCGGAATTTCTGAAATGA
>CAZPBV010000100.1:2094-10537 GCA_964584675.1 uncultured Bdellovibrionales bacterium | reverse complement strand
ACTTCACCTCCTCGAGCAAAAGTATCCCCCGCTCAAGCGCGCCCAACCGCCCCTGGAAGCCGCACTTGTGGCCATAGAACCGTATAGCGGTAAGATTCGTGCATGGGTTGGTGGAAGAGATTTTTCACAAAATCAATTCGATCATGTCTCTCAAGGAAAGCGTCAGGTGGGTTCCACCATCAAGCCATTTCTCTATTTGACGGCACTAGAAAGCGGCCGCTTCACCCCTCTCTCCACTCTATCCGACCGCCCCATCAGGCTCACCCTGCCCACCAAACAGGCCTGGGAACCTGAAAATTATACTCGCGAGTATCATGGCGACGTCTCTTTTCGGTATGCACTCGAAAATTCACTCAACCTGGCCACAGTTTCCCTCGAGCAAGCGGTCGGCATCACCCCGTTTGTGCAAACGGTAACAAACTTTAAACTCGGAGAATCTCTGCCGGCAGTTCCTGCCTTGGCTCTTGGAGCGGCCGACACTACTTTGTTGAGCTTGACCAGCGCCTACGGCGCTCTTGCCAATGGTGGAGTATATGTTCCTCCACGGCTTTACATTGCCGTAACCGATCAGGATGGTTCTGTCATTCTTGCCAGTCCAGTTGACGAGCGTCGGGTTGCCAAGGAGGGCGCGATCACTGTTCTGACGAACATTCTGCAAGGAGTGATTGAGCGAGGAACCGCGAAAGGTGTGCGAACCCTTGGATACCCTTACCCGGTTGCGGGAAAGACGGGAACATCAAATGATACACGCGATGCCTGGTTCGTAGGATTCTCACCCGACTTGGTGGCTGGAGTTTGGGTCGGATATGATGACAATAAAAAGATTGGGCTCACCGGCGGTGTAGCGGCAGTGCCTATTTGGGCTGAGTTTATGAAATGTATCGCGCCTCTCCATGCCCCCGAGTCATTTCTTCCATCACGCGAGGCCGTGCTTGTGAATATCGACGTTGAAAGCGGTGAGCGCGCGACAGAAGACTGCCCTCAAGATCAGGTTACCAAGGAGTTCTTTGTCCGCGGCACCGAGCCGGCACGATGGTGCCACCTGCACGGGGGGCATAACAGCGATACCCCTCCTCGCGGACAGAACCAGTCCGACCATGAAGAACAAGCGCCGCGTCGAAAGCGCAATTTCTGGGAGCGACTATTTGGCTAGGTCGTTCGTTGCATTTTCATGCAATGATGCAAAATTTTGGTTAGAGGGGATTATGCCAGTTTACCTTCCGGAATCTTCTAAAATCTTGATCGTTGGTATGTACTATTCCGCGGTGTTCGATGGCCAGGGCAGCAATGTGGGCATCGGTGGACAAGCCTGATGGCACGCGTGAAGACTCGAAAAGCTCCTGAAGAATACCAAAATGCCTATTGGTCGGCGACAGAACTGCCGCCTGAGGAGTCGCCAGCCATGTGTTTACTATTTCGCATGATGAGGCTGGTGACAGTGGATTATCAAAAATTTTCGGATTACTCGTCAGGCGAATAAAACCGAGCAGAGAAAGGAGTGGAAACCCGACCTCCTCGCGGCCGTCAAGCAACCCTGAAAGCCGCCCATGGGATTCGAACCCACGACCCTCTCATTACGAATGAGATGCTCTACCAGCTGAGCTAGAGCGGCGCGCGATGGTTATTATAAATTATCCATTTCAAAAGGTCACGCTTTCATCTTCACCCCGTTCACACTATCCTGATGGGCCGGTGAACCGGTTATGAAAAAGCCCTTACACTTCTTATTAGGCGCCTTGAGTCTTGTTCTTGGATTTCTTGGGGTATTCTTGCCGATTCTTCCAACGACTCCATTTGTTCTTCTAGCAGCTTACTGCTTTTCCCAGTCGTCGCCGCGTATCCACGCCTGGTTGCTCTCATCACATTTATTCGGCTCTACCATTCGAAACTGGGAACAACACGGCGCTATCGGACTGAGAGCGAAAAAATTAGCAACTGCCATGATTACCCTCCTGATAAGCTACCCGATTGTATTTATAGCCATGCCGGTGGGGTTAAAGGTTCTTGCGGGCCTGTGCTGCGCGGGCGTGCTGGTGTTTATTTGGACACGTCCGCATAGCCCTCCGGCTTCGATAAACATTAAGCCTGATGCGAATTCGACCCGATGAATATTGCGGACGACATTAACAACGTCCGAAGGCCACCGGGAGGGCAGCAACAGTCCGGGTCCCGATCTTCTCTGCTCTTCTCCCCATCACTAGCCCGAACCTCTCACTCGTTGGTGAGAAGCACTGGCTATGATTTGCTGGTCGGACTGCCGGTGTACATTCGAAGCGCTCGCGCCTTCTCCGCGCCATGATCGACAACCGGTTTCGGATAGTCAATCTTGTCCTGCCATGTGTGGGGTTCATGAATATACTTTTCTGGTACATGAGAAAGTTCAGGCATAAATGTCTTTACATAAACTCCCTGGGGATCGAACTTTTTCCCTTGCAGAGTCGGATTAAAAACCCGAAAGTAGGGTTGCGGATCACAGCCGGTGGAGGCCGCCCACTGCCAGCCCCCATTGTTGCAAGCCAAGTCGCCATCGAGTAAGCACCGCATGAAATGGCGCTCGCCCCAGCGCCAGCTAATGTGCAGATCCTTGGTGAGAAAAGACGCAACTATCATGCGCACCCGATTGTGCATCCAGCCTGTTTGGGACAATTGCCGCATCCCAGCGTCAACTATCGGATACCCGGTCCTCCCCTCCTTCCATGCGCTCAATAAGTCTTCATTGTCATCCCAGAGAATATTGTTGTACTTCTCAACAAACGACCCATTTTCGACGCGTGGGCACCAATAAAGAATGTGGTAGTAGAACTCTCGCCACACAAGCTCCTTTAGAAAACTAGTTCTGCTATCCTTACTCTTTCCGTCAATATTACCGAGTCCGAGAACATACATTACCTGCGCCGGCGTCAGCGAGCCGTTCTTAAGATACATTGATATTTGCGAGGTCCCTTCAATACTTGGTATATCACGATTTTCTGTGTAACTACTAAGACCGCTTGCTGCAAATTTCTTAAGACGCTGCAGGGCAGCCCTAGATCCGGCCTCAGGAATAGGAATAGTTACCTTTGCGCGATTTGTCTGCCGATACTCATCAAGTTTGTCAGATGCCAGAATCTCATTTCCCAGTACATCTTCCCAGCACAGACGAAACTGTGGCAAATTTCCGCTACCACTCACCGAACGCTCCAAATATTCAATGCCCTGCTGTTGCACAGCAATACGCTCCTGAATATCCGGCGTTGCCAACCGCTCAAGCCACTGGCGCGCAAATGGAGAATAGACTTGGTAAAACGCACCAGCTTCTTTACCCTTGGAAATTTCGTGCGGCTCAATCAGTAAATGGTCTCGCTCGGTGTGCACGGCGATTCCGCATTCTTTCTCAAAAAAATTTTGCAGCGCAGTGTCGCGCTCACGCGCAAAGGGTTCGTAATCGCGATTATAGCTCACATGACGGGGCAGAGGCTTACCACCGACTTTCACGGCTTGGAACACTCTTTCAAATGCCACGCGCGGACCGGTATCAAGCACCAGGAGATCCGCCCCGAGTTCTCGGAGTTCGGACCGCAACTTGACCAAGGTGTCAAGGAAAAAGGCAAAGCGATTCACGGAAAAATCGGGTCGAGATAGGAAAGCCCCGTCAAAACAGAAGAAGCCCAATACCCTCCCGGCATGGGCGCGCCACGCCCACTGAAGCGCACTATTTCCCGCTACCCGCAAATCACGACGAAACCAGTGGATGCAATAAGTCATTGTTCAATCGCAAATCGCCTTCGCAAACTAGACACTACACACTTATGACTGTCTCCCGATTGTCAAGGCTCCCATCAAAGCCGAACTGTCTGTAATACGCAAACGCACCTCGAGCACAAAGACACACTCTACCACTCCCCGTAGTTTCACTGCGTCTTTTTCTGTGCACACCAGCGGGACTCCTGGATGACGCCTCTGCATGCCGGCTATCTCGGACGCGGAAAAGCAATAGTGATCGGAAAACTGGTAACTTTCCACTATCTCATATCCGAGTGCTTCGAGAGACTGGAAGAATCCGCTCGGATTGGCGATTGCGCAAAAGGCCACTACCGGCCGAGGGGAGAGATTAAAACCATCACGGAGAGAACGCGTGCCGATAGCCTCTAGAACGCCCTCATGCACCTTCACATGCGAAGGCAACAGCGCACGAACAGCATTATAGGAGACCGGCGCAACCGCTGCGATCGCTCGCCTCATCAGGATCACCATATGCGCCCTCGCAAGTGCACGATCCCGGTCCTCGCGGAAACGCCCACGAGGCAAAAGGTCACCGCCCACAAAGGTGTCAACGGCCTTCTGGGTGGACACATCCACACACACAATGTCCACGTTACGCCGCAGTCTCCTATGTTGGAAGGCGTCATCAAGCACAATAATATTTCCCAATTTTTGGCGCAGAATAAACTCCGCCCCCGCCACTCGATTCCGTGCCACCACTACGGGGCATTGCGTCTTGCGGGCTATGAGTAAAGGCTCGTCGCCAACCTCCCGGGCGGAATGCTCCAATGTCACCAAGAGTGGTCCCTTGGCCTTACCCCCATACCCGCGGGAAAGCACAACGGGAGCACTACCCGCGGCAGCAAGCTCAAGCGCCAAAAATATACAGAGAGGCGTTTTACCATTTCCGCCAGCGGTGAGGTTCCCAATGCTTATGGTCGGAATCTGTACCTGGTACGTAGGGAGAACGCCCTTATCATAAAAAATATTGCGGACATGCGTCACTGCTCGATAGGGAATCGCCGCAACTCGCAACAACTGTTCCAAAGAACTAGACATGTATGTATGCAGCAATATACTTCACTATCTCGTCGGCAGCGCCATGCTGTTTTAACCACACCTCATGGGCACGTCTTCCAACTTCGACAATCAGCGGGTCGCCGTCCGTTAAACGTCTCAGAATTTCCGGTAGCTCCTGTACCGACTTCACCCGAAAGCACCCCCTCGCCATTTCCAGCTGCTCTACTATATCGACTATATTCCTACAGCAAGGCCCAATCACGATACCCGCACCATAGACAGCCGGCTCAAGCGGATTGTGGCCCCCATAGTCGAGCAGGGTCCCGCCAACATACGCGAGACTAGAAAAGGAATACACCCGCCCAAGTTCGCCGACTGTATCAAGCAGCACAACTGAACACCCCCGCCCCGCCGAACTGCGCCGTCGAAATGCAATGCCATGATCGTCCAACGCACGCGCAAAGTAATCAAACTTCTCCTGATGACGAGGAGCCACCACGGTGTTGAACTTCCGCCCCTGGGCAAGGACTTGTGAAATAGCGGGAAACCACCATTTCTCCTCTCCGGGGCGAAGGCTGCCCAAAACTAATACGGGATCTTGGTTATCAAAAAAGGCCGCTCGAAACGCCCGTACCTCCTCAGGCGGCATCTCCGCGGCCGAGTCATCATACTTCGAATTGCCGCTTACCCGCACGTTAGTCGCCGGAGCTCCCAACGCTACCCATCGCTCTTGAGACTTGATTGAAGTTGCCAAAATAACGCTACATGCCTCCAGGAGAGGCCTCAATATAAATTTTGCCCGCCGATACCACGGAAAAGAATAGTCGCTGATTCGTGCATTAACCAACAGCAAAGGAATATTACGCTGACCCGCCTCGTAAATTAAATTCGGCCACATCTCTGTTTCCGATATTACGAGAGCTTTCGGTTTTATCGACTGAAAAATCTTGCCCATCCAGACTGGCGCATCGAATGGCAACAGACGCGCCTCAACACCATCCATATCACGCACAACCTCAAGGCCAGTGGGAGAAGTGGCAGTTACCAAAAGTGGCATGTTGGGAAACCGTGCTCGAAGCTTGCGAATGACAGGAACCAGCCCCCGCACTTCTCCCATGGACGCACCATGCAACCACACGCAATCAGTAAGGCATAAATCCCACTGACCATAGCGTTCCCGAAGCCGAATTCGCCCTCTTGGATGCAGAGAAAAGAGCAATCCGACGGGCAAGGATGCAATCGTGGTTATCGCCGAGTAAGCAAGCCGCATGAAACCATCTGCGCTCATTCCCTATCCACCATCTGCTACCTGTGTAGCAGCAAATAAGGCTCGCTCTACCCGCCTGCGCATATCTTCTAAGCCTTGCTGCATGCAATCCGCCGGAACATATAGCGGCTCTCCAATCACTCCAACAATCTTCGCGAAAGGTTTTGGCAGCATCATGCTATCCCATGATGAAAAATGCCAGGACCGATCCGCGCCGATCGCCACCGGAAAAATCGGCACGCCGGCATTGCGGGCTAGGGCGACACAGCCGAGCTTTACCGATCCTGCCGGCCCGCGCGGGCCATCCGGGGTAATAGCAACATGACAACCGCCCGCAAGATACCGGCGCAATTGCAGGAGCGCCTCTGCCCCGCCCCGTGTTGATGAGCCGGCTACCGAGCCAAATCCTAAAAAGGACAAGACGCGCGCAATGAAACGGCCGTCGCGATGCCGGCTGATGAGGGTATAAATTTTCCCCTTCGGGCCACCCATAAGCTGGTAAAAACGCGGCATGAGAAGCTGGCGGCCATGCCAAAAAACAAATATCGCGGGGGCGGTATTCTCTCTGAAGAAATTCATCTGATTTGCCAAGCCATGGAATCGCCATCGGTATGTGCGATAAAGAACCCGCAGCAGAAAGGCGCCCAATAGGCCTACTGCAAAGATGTGCAATTGCCGCAAAAAACTCTCGGACTCACCGAGTGAATTTCCCGAGCCTTCTCCGGGCTCATGATGCTTGCGAGGAGCCGATTCCACCTGTAAATCTTGCTTCAATTCATGAGGCTCGCTTCCACAGAGCCACGTTCCTGAAACTGCAGGGCGTACAGTTTCGCGAACTCCCCTCCGCGCTCAAGAAGTTCGTCATGGGAACCGCGCTCCACTATGTAGCCATCCTTCAAAACAATAATTGCATCAGCCTCTCGCACCGTTGAAAGCCGATGGGCAATCACTATGGTCGTGCGCCCTTTTTCAAGAGCCTCAAGGGCAGACTGCACCTCGCGCTCGGCTCGATTATCGAGAGACGCTGTGGCTTCATCGAGAATCAAAATAGGCGCATCTTTAAGAAGAGCGCGCGCTATCGCCACTCGCTGGCGCTCTCCCCCCGACAAACTCAAGCCGCCTTCTCCCAGAACCGTATCAAAACCTTGCGGTAGCTGCTGAATAAAATCATACGCAAAAGCTGCCTTTGAAGCCCGAATAACTTCATCACGAGTCGCTCCGGGCTTGCCATATGCAATATTATTATAGACCGAATCATGGAATAGGAAGGTATGCTGGCCGACCATTGCTATCAAAGCTCGCAAATCCGCAAGTTTGAGGCGGGAAACATCGACCCCGCCGATACATACCCGGCCCAGTTGGGGATCGATAAATCGAGGGATGAGATCAACCAAGGTACTCTTGCCCGCTCCCGAAAACCCAACCAAAGCATACTTCGCATTCTGTGGAATGATGATCGAAATATTCCGAAGCGCAGGAACGCTTTCACCACCCGAAACATGGGGCGAAAGGGGGTATGAAAAAGTCACATCCTCAAATTCTATTTCATACCGCTCAGGCGGTTTCACCGGAGATCCTGGTTCGATCACGCTCGATTGAGTATCCAAAATTTCAAACAAGCGATCTGCCCCGGCCATGCCCTGTTGAACGGTGCTTGAGATACGACTGAGCTTCTTAAACGGATCGTATAAGAGAAAAACAGCCACAAGAAAAGCAATAAACTCTCCCTGACTTCTTAGATGGTGCATGACCGAATAGCCCCCATAGAGGATGACGCCGCATACCGCCAAACTAGCCAATACCTCATTGACAGGGCCGGTGAGCGCTTTGACTCGATCGGCTTTAATAAAAGTCTTGGTAAGCTCTTCATTCTCCTGTTCGAAACACTCCCTCTCGTGCGCTTCTCGTCCAAAAATTTTTACAACTTTATTTCCGAGAACACTTTCCTGCATGAGTGCGGACAACCGTCCCGTGGCCTCCTGCCCAACTCGGCTTAGTTTACGCATGCGCCGGCCGAAACGATAAACGGGGTAGATCCCCAGGGGGAAAACAACGGCCGCAATTAATGCCAGAACCGGGTCCAGGTAAATGGCGGCGCCCAATAATGCGACCACCCGAATACTATCGCGCACAACCGCAGCCACGGCATCCGTCAAGAGCACCCGCACCAATACAACATCACTGGTTACCCGCGATACCAAATCGGCACTGGAACGAAACAAAAAGTAGTCGACCGAAAGATCAAGCACATGCCGGTTGACGTCGTTCCTAATATCCCGAACAATCCAGTGGCCAATGCGAGCCATAAAATACTGCTGCGCAAAATCAAGAACCGCCCTTAAAAGCGCAAACACAAATAGAGCCACCGGCAGAAGATAAAGCAGACGGGATTCGCCGCCTTTAAAAACATCGTCC
>CAZPBV010000100.1:0-2084 GCA_964584675.1 uncultured Bdellovibrionales bacterium | reverse complement strand
ATAAGAAAGGGGACAACGCCATCGGTTGCTCCAAAGAGCACCATACATACAATGGCGACGAGGAAATGGGCTCGATAAGGCCGCAGATACCTTAATACCCGCGAATACACACCGAGACTGCTACGACCGGCACCCAATTCGGCCCGCACTTCCTGCTCCGTTACGCCAGTTCCACTTGCCGCCACAGAGCTCCTATATTAGCTTGCTGATTAAGAAACACTTTCATATGTTGCTGAAAATACTACACACAGACGGTGAACTCAAATTTACTATCACGAGAATTCCTGTATGAATCAGTCACCCAGGCGTAAACCTTTAAAGATACTTTTTGGCGTTTTGCTCATTGCAGCCCTTGTCTTTGGCGGGACAGCCTATTTTGTATTTTCCAACCTTAACGCGGTTATTGCTTCGTTTAAGCCACAAATAGAGAAAGTCGCTAGTGATGCGCTCGGGGCATCGGTATCCCTGGGCACAGTCGAAGCATCCCTGTTCCCGAAGCCAGGGCTGCAGGTGAAACAAGTTTCCATAGGCTCCTCTCCGGGCTCCCACGATCAAGGGATTTCTCTCAGCGACGTGCTGTTTCAAGTAGAAATTATCCCGCTCCTTTCTAGACGTCTTGAAATTAGCACCCTGCTTCTTTCAAACCCGGCTGTCACGCTTACTCAAGATCAGTCAGGTGTATGGATTAAGGGACTTCCCCATCCGGCTCAAGCAAAAAGTGGCCAGGCCAAAGGGCACTCCGAAAACACTTCTATAGACCAAACAACTCCCGAAACAACCGCCGCTCCCATTGCTATCTCTCTCAAGCGATTTGAAGTGCAAAATGGACAGGTTACGTTTGAAGATTCTCTGACCGGGAAACGCTATGAGGCCAAAAGTATTTCTCTGCACACTGGGGTGAACCTGGACGGTGCGAACGTCCATCTTCTCGAACCATCAATTTCAACCAAGGTGATTCTCGCGGAAAACACCAACGAGCCCCTAGCAATTGAGGCATCCGCACCTCAAATTGACCTCTCCGAGGAGTTGATATCGGCCGAGTCATTTGCAGTGAAAATAATTGAAACGGCTCTTCGCGGCTCCTTTGCCATGAACAAGTCGAAGCACTCCGGCAAACTTGCGTTATCGGGAGACCCCATAGCGCTAGAAAAACTGGGGATTTTGGACGGTATGGTTCCGGCCCTATCCAGCCTCTCGCTCTCCGGGAAACTTACCCCCGACCTGAAAGTTATTCTTGATGAGGCCCCAAAAGAGGTGCAAGGCTCCGGCACTTTTAACCTTGCCGCAATTGGGCTTCAGAGCGGGCCATATACGCTTTCGGACCTTGGAGGCGACATTCGTTCGCAGTTCAATCGCAGTGGAAAGGTTGGCCTGACCTCTTCCAACACAAATCTTAAGCTTAACGGAGCGCCCCTTTCTCTTGATTACGAGGTACAGTTTGATTCAACCAACCAAGTGGTCGAGCTGCATCTAAAAAGACTTGGCATTTTTGGCGGCACGATTGAGGGCAACGTCGATGTTCGCCTCCTGAAACCGCA
The DNA here is from genome assembly GCA_964584675.1 of uncultured Bdellovibrionales bacterium. Lineage (GTDB taxonomy): Bacteria > Bdellovibrionota_C > UBA2361 > UBA2361 > JBGSMV01 > CAZPBV01. The sequence goes on along the minus strand of CAZPBV010000100.1, from coordinate 546 downwards.
AACATTTGCCATCAATACCGGCGCAACGTCATTGTCAATTGGCGGAGCCATGACAACTCTCCTTCCGGGAGGCACTACTCAAGTGAGTGGCTCCCTTGAGTCCGCTCGCCTTGATATCCGTGGGACCATGGGAGCAGAACTTTTACAGTCCCTTCAAGGGACAGCGGCGATAAAGCTATCAAAAGGCGCCCTCAAAGGGGTCAATATTGCCGGTTCTGTTCTCTCCGCTCTTAAAAACTTACCTTTTATTACCGGAGAGCTTCGAGGGTCGGTACCGCCGGAAAAGCGCCCCGCTTTTGATGACTCCGACACGGCATTTGAATCGCTCTCAGCAACCTTTTTCGTTGCAAACGGCCGCATGTCGACGAAGGATCTCCTACTTGTCAACACCGCTTATCAAATAACGGCCGAGGGGGCCATTGGATTCGACTCCCACGTCGACATGAGAGCGACCATCACGTTCTCCAAAGAATATTCCGAAGCTCTCGTTGCTGCTGCCAAGGATTTTCAGAAAGTGCTCGACAAGAATGTACAGTTGGTAGTGCC
>CAZPBV010000099.1:9588-10649 GCA_964584675.1 uncultured Bdellovibrionales bacterium | reverse complement strand
ACTAGCTGAATTTATTATTGCAAACTGGATGGGCGAGACTATGAGAACGGAAAAAGACTCAATGGGAGAGATGCAAGTTCCTGATAATGCGCTCTATGGGGCGTCAACTCAGCGAGCCGTGCTGAACTTTCCCATCAGTAATCTTAGGTTTTCGAGGCGTTTCGTTTCTTCCCTCGGAACCATCAAGCTTGCCGCCGCTCGCGTGAACGCGTCGTTGGGTCTTCTGCCTTCGGACAAAGCGGAAGCGATTTGCCGGGCAGCGAGCGAAGTTGTCGATGGAACGCTGTATGATCATTTTGTCATTGATGTTTTTCAGACGGGCTCTGGCACTTCTACGAACATGAATGCCAATGAGGTAATAGCTAATAGGGCAATTGAGATTCTTGGAGGTAGTCGAGGAGATAAAAATCTTCTCCATCCTAACGATCATGTAAACATGTGCCAATCTTCGAATGATGTTATTCCTTCAGCGATACATATTGCGACTCTTGAGGCCTTACATCGCGATCTTTTGCCGGCCTTACGTTCCCTCGCCGAAGGATTTGAAAAGAAGAGCGTAGAATTTCAGTCCGTGATTAAGTCCGGTCGAACGCATCTGCAAGATGCTACCCCAATAACATTGGGTCAGGAGTTTAGTGGTTATGCAGCTCAGGTCCGCTATGGCATAGAGCGTATTCAACGCTCGGAGCCTGCTGTTGCCGAACTTGCCCTTGGAGGCACCGCCGTTGGTACTGGGCTTAATACGCATCCTGATTTTGCGCGTCTCACTATTGCCGAAATATCGAAACTCACGGGCCTATCTTTCCGCGAAGCGCGCAATCACTTTGAGGCTCAAGGAGCGCGCGACGGAATTGTTGAACTAAGCGGACAGTTACGAACGATTGCTGGTTCACTCATGAAGATTGCCAACGACATTCGTTGGCTTGGAGCGGGACCGCGGTGCAACTTGTTCGAGATTCAATTGCCGGAAATACAACCGGGATCAAGCATCATGCCTGCTAAGGTGAATCCGGTTATTTGCGAGTCCGTTATGATGGCAGCCGCGCATGTCATGGGTAATG
>CAZPBV010000099.1:0-9578 GCA_964584675.1 uncultured Bdellovibrionales bacterium | reverse complement strand
ATGGTGGCCGGACAGCACGGCAACTTTGAGCTCAACACGATGATGCCTGTTATTGCTTACAATATTTTGGAGTCTGTAGAGCTTCTTGCCAATACCGCCAAAAACTTTCTGATTCAATGCGTTAGTGGAATTGAAGCCAACAAGGAGCGCTGCCTTGAGTATGCCGAAAAGAGTTTGGCAACTTGCACTTCTCTCGCTCCGATTATCGGGTATGACAAGGCCGCCCAGGTTGCAAAATTGGCTTATAAGGAAAACAAGACGGTGCGCCAGGCAGCAATTGAAGGAAAATTGGCATCTGCCGAACAGTTGGAGAAGGCGCTTGATTTATTTGCAATGACAAAGCCGGGACTATAGGTATCCCAATGACTCAAGAGCTTGAATGGTTTCGTGCTCATGAGGGTCAGGTCCTGCCGGCAGCGCTTGTTTCTTGACCCCTTTTTGTTTAATTTTTTTTATATGCTCTTGGTATGTGGCAAATTCCCGTGGAGGGGGTGATGCAAGTGCTAAATTTTCTTTCTCCCCCGGATCCGAGGAAAGATTGAAGAAACGCGGGGAACCCGCCTCTGTATTGATGATTTTATAATCCTCGTCCTGCAGGGCTTCGCGCTTTGCCCCGATGCGCATCCCTGAGCTAAAGGCTGTAAGTTTTGGAAAGGAAGCCTCTCCTCTGATTGCCGCGCTTAAATCTATTCCAAGTGCGTGTGGCGGTATGGAAAGTTTGAGGCTACCCAGAATAGTCGGATAAAGGTCTAACGTTCTTACCAATTCCATATTGACGGCGGGGGAGAAGGTAGGGACGTACAGAATGAAGGGAACATGCAGAATTTCATTATACAAGCTGTGACCATGTTCAAAACCGCCATGTTCGAAAAACTCTTCGCCATGGTCTGCGATTACAGCGACGATGGTATCTTTCCATCTCTCATTTTGAGAGAGCCAGTTGGCGATGCGTCCAAAGTGCTGATCGAAGAATGCAATTTCTTCATCATAGCGATCAATCAGAAATTGTTTATCTGCGGTGCTTAGTGTTGAAACTTGACGGCGTATGAAGCGGTGGTTGAGGTTGTCCGATGTTGAAAATAGTCCTGAGTAAGACTTGTTTATGAATGTTCCTTGTGGGCTCTTATAGGGAAGATGGGGATCCATAAAGTGCAAATACGCAAACCAGGGAGAGGCTTTGGGAACATTCTGGAGAAATAGATCGACCACCCTATCGGCCGTTGCATCCGCTTCAAAGAGATAGGAATCATACCCAGCGCCAAAACCTTGACCCTTTTGTAGAAAGGGGTTGGTTTGAATACCCAGGGTTTTCCAACCGAAACTGTTAAGTACCTGTGCCAAAGTAGGAATATCTGCCGGAAGTTTGGTTGTCCCCGAGAACACTCGGTGATTGAAGGGATACAGAGAAAGCATGACACTGGCCATTGCCGGTTTGGTCCATCCTCCTTGAGTAAACGCCCGGGTAAACCTCACTGATTTTGCGGCTAAGGAGTCAACGTGAGGGGATGTCGGTCTCCTATATCCATAACATCCCAAGTGATCCGCTCGAAGAGTATCGACGGTTACGAAAAGAACGTTCATCCTGGATTCAGCGCGGACCCGAGGAATCAGCAGTAATTCGAACGTCGCGAAAATGACGAATAGCTTGAATAGGAACAATTGACTGCACTTTAATTCCATGTGTTTGTATGTATACTCGCTTCCCTTCAAAATACCCATATTTTGATCGGCCGCAAGCATAGATGCTATTTGGTGGCTGAGATTGCTTTTCCATATGAATTATCGCCTTGTTCCTAGCCTCTGTCTTCCTGCCTTGATTGGCCTCATCCTCGTGGCGGCCAATATGGGCGAGTTGAGCGAGCCCTGTGTTAGAAACATGGATCGGGCGTATACCCATCTTGCCGTTGAGTCGGCTGCTCGCTTTGAAGCTTTCGACGGAGCATTTAGTCATGCCGGTTTTCGGCATCCGGGACCGGTCTTTTTCTACTATTTAGCCGGTATGCGATTTCTGATGGGAGGGATTTGGCCGCCAAAAGGGGATTATCATGCCGCGACCCTTTTTCTTAATTGCTTTTTTCTAAGCATTGCCTTGTGCCTTGCTGCTCCCCGGAAATTGAATAGCCCTGAATGCAGAAGGGGGGCGCAATGGTGGCAGACAGCCTTATTGGCTGCTTTGTTCACCGCTCTCATTGGTGCTTCGGGAAGTCTCCTCATGGACTATTGGAATCCCTACCCAGTTGTTTCAGCGGCGCTTGCCTATATGCTTGCATTGTCGAGGTTTGCCGGCGGGGGAGTGTCCCTTCTGCCACTCATCGTTGCTATCGCTAGCTTCATCGCGCAGTGTCATGTGGGAACGCCTCCCTTTTTGGCAATAGGTTTCCTCTATGCGGGAGGAATTCTGATTTTTCGGCATCGAACCGCTCTTGAAAATCAGAGCGTGCTCAGTTCTCTTTCTTTTTCACTTGTTATTTTACTGCTTCTTTGGGCTCCTGTGCTTGTGGACATTCTATGGTATGGCGGTTCAAGCAACCCCGCAATCGTCTTAGCGTCCTTTCTGGAAGAGAAGAAAACCCGCGACATTTTCCAGTCGTTCCGGTTTGTATGGAGAATGGTCGGGGAACAGACTAATATTGTATTGGGCGCACCTTCTGCCTTGATTTCGTATTTGCCGGCGATTCTTCTAATAGGGCTAGCGATTGTAGGGTGGAAGAAACGGGGAAGTCGGGGGCATCTTGCCCGAATGCTCATTCTTGCATGGGCAGTGACAATTTGGGCGTTGTCGAAAAGCTTTCAGCCCTTTGCCGAATATCTTGTAAGTTATTTTTTTGCAGTCATTGTCTTGTCTTGGTTTCTCGTGACAGTCGAGATTCCGTCATTGCTTTTTCCTCGTTTGAAATGCGTAAAAGGGGTCCTTCCTGCACTCGTTCAATGGGGCTTGGTCCTGTTCCTGGGCCTTCGTGCATTCCCGGGGCTCTTCGATGGAGTAGCCAAGGGTGGTTGCGGGCAGATCAAATTTGCTCAAGCATATGTTGAGCAGATGAAAACAGTTGAGACCCAAAGGTATTACATTCGACCAGAGGATTATCGCCTGCGTAGCTTTGTAGTATTTCTTGCGCTGGCGTTGGTAAAAGAGGGTATTCCGTTTTGCTTCGACGATAAGTGGGACTACTATGTTGGTCGAGCGTTCACTTGCAGCTATCGCCGGGCCAAGGATCCCAATATTTCCGAGCGAAAAGTGGCGATTCGATTCGAGGGAAATTTTATGGAGGGCCGTGCCGCAGGAAAGAAGAAGAGGTCCCAAGGAGATCGTTTATTGAGACGAGCCATTGTCATGGAGTGGGAAGACGGCTCTCCCCCGACACGTCGCTTGATTTGGCGGGATTCTTACTCCATTGCAGCGAAATTTGAGTGATAAATATTTCACTACAGAAGACTCGGGGATACACGGAAGAAAAGCTGAGCTACGCTTTTTTAGTAGAGCGCATCCGGAAATGCCAAGGAAGGCGTTTCCGGATGTATTCTCGTCACATGTTGCTCCCTTGAGGGACCATCAGGTGGTGTTGATATTTCTCATTATAACCTGTTGAATCTTAAGCGACTTAATACCGTTTTACTTTTGCATAAGGTTTGATGGTTTTTTGCCGATATTTATAGGTAGGATCGAGATCCCGAATTGACCCAGGCCAACATCTTTTGGTGGTTCTTATTTGAGAAAGTGGTACAATAAAAGGGAGTAGCAAACCATGGCGCGGGTGGCTTATATGTTTTCAGGAATATTGACGTTCGTTAGAAATCTGTTTTTAGTTCCGGTACCTGTTAAGGTACGCGCCAAGCGTTGTCGAAAACGATAGAATTATGGGCGCTCCCAAAGTTTCCCCGGGTATCAGTTCGGATATGTCCAATTGCTCCCATGTTCGCAAGGATGCAAGATTAGAGGGGCGATTGCACCCCTTTGGTGGATGTAATCGACTACTTGGGCAGTACCAGACCATAGGGGCGGCTTTGCTTAGCCTGGAGGATACTCAGCGTCGCTATGGCGGCGGGACTGCTGCGTTGGCTGCTTTTCGTGAAGGAGTCTCCTTTGTCCCTGTGGAGGTTCTCGAGTCCTACCTTGACGATCTCTTGACCCTCTCAGTTCGTGAGGAAACGCTGTTTATTCAGAGGGAATTTGATAAAGCCCAGCTCGTGTCTGCTGGGCTACCTTTGGCGGGTATAATTGTCGCTATCGCAGGCGGACTCTATGCCTCATCCCAGGGGGCCCCAGCTGTGCTGTCGTTCGCATGTACCATATCCTTGGCGCTGCCTTTTGCGGTTCTCTGGCATTATGTCCCCCGAGGCGCGACACGACGGGTGCGATTTGCTCAGGTGCTTTCGCAGGAAATCGCACGTCGTCGCGGACATGATGGATCCCGCCATCAGCTTAGAACGCATTCGTTCGGACTGAGTGAGTTGTTTGGCGCAAAAGCCCCAACCTCGGCTCCAAACGCCTCCTTTGAGATTTATCACTGAAATGTGAGACAGGAACGGTTCTTCACGGCAGTCCAGATATTCCGCTGCCGCAAGTGGCGCCAATAAAAAAACCCGCTGCTACGGAGGGATCGTGTAGCAGCGGGCGTGCAACGTTCATTTCTGTGTAGAGAGAAAAATCTATCCCGCAAGCCGTTCCTCAAGGAAATGTCCCTTGGCAAAATACCAAGGAGCCACTCTATGCTTGCCTCGTTTCGGCATTCGTCTGACCATGTCGGCAACGTACTCCATATTAAGGTCCAGCTGCTCACAGACCCAGGGAAACGTAAATTCCTCAAATGATGGGTTGTTCAGCTCAGAAAAAATCCAGTCCTCTGCACATTCTCTCTCGAGCTTGTCATTTCCCACATAATCAAGAATGGCTCGCTCCAGAATGGCTAAAAGCAAGCGCCTCTCTGGACTCCCTGTCAATTGTGGGTAGTCAAAAAGATTAAACGCTTCCTGGTCAATAACCGGCAAAAACACAAAAGGTTCTCCTATAAAAAGTACAGCCGAGACATTCGCCTGTGTAAGTCTAAGACGCGAGGGTTAGTGAATCATTCAAATTTTACTTAAATTATTTTCAATATTCGGGCGACTACAGATGAGGGGAGGGGGAGGTGGTAACGAAGGGAGCCGGAATTTCGTGAAACACTATCTCATAAATGGCTTGATTATCTTGGCATTTCTTGGCCCTGCTGCAGCTTATGCAGAATTTAGGTGCCGGGTGGAGATAAGTTACAAATGGAAAAGGTCAGGATCTGAAAATGTTGAAGAAGTTCGGGTCAGTGGGGCAGAAGCTAAGGGCGTAGATGAGAATGCCGCCAAAACAGCGGTTGGCGAAGCTATCGGTAGAGAAAAGTCCAGGGCATATGAACGATGCCGGTCGCAACATGAAAACATGGCGCAGTGCGTATCTTCCAAGTACGAGTCAACAGCCACGATCTTGCATTCTACTGGGTTTGCGGCGCGAAAGGTCATCGAAGATGCAATATCAAATGACTGCAAAGCAGTCCAAGGAGTGTGTCAGGGGGTAGTAGCTTCAGACCCTCAATGCGCGGAAACTGTTCAGCCTGGTGCCGCGGAGGAGGAGAAGGGAGGCAAAGAAGGCAAAGAGAAGGACGCTGGAAAAGACCAAAAGAAAAAGTAGGGTGTTCCGGATGTCTAAAAGGCGGTATTCGGAAGTTCCGACTTCAGAATTTCCTGCAAAGCCCTTATGTGCGCTATTTTCGATATTGCTTCCATCCGAGTCGAAGCTGAGGCGTCAATCGAATGCTCACCTGTTGAAACCGAAGCATTGATAGGCCGGTCCAACAATAGAAGCTGCATAGGAGCCTCGGGGAAGGGTGCTTGGCAGCCCGCGACAATGACATGGCGAGCAGGGTCTTCGTGAGCAAGTTTCTCCATGTGTTTGGACGATATCTTGAGAGACAGGGATCGCAGCGTAAAAAGATGGTGCAGTCCGAGCTGGTATAGTCGAGTGAGTCCGATGGTGTCGTAGACTTCAAGAATATCAGGATGTCCTGAAAGAGAAATTGCCTCAAGGCCAATATTCATTGCTCCCCGAACCTTTCGCGTCATGTGCGCAACAGCCTTGACATCGTGGAGGGTAACAGACCATCGGACCATAGCTCCGTTGAGCAAGAAAGTAAGTTCGCGCTCCAACGATTCTCTATCCGACACTTGGGGTATAAGAGAACTGAGCGGGGTTGGAATCTCGGAATCATAAATAAGGGGAGAAATTGACTCCACATCATATGTGGCTATAGAACGCGCCTTTCCTTCCAGCTCACGCAATATCGAGGGCAATGAAACAGGGCAATGTGTCTCGGCTACTACGTCGGCTTCGGGAATGCCGAGCGAAGCCATCCGCTTCTGCCTATCGACAAAGGCTTCTTCTTCGAGCATTGTTTCCGTTGCCACTTGAGGAGATGCAAGAATCTGATAGAAAATCTCAGGGCTGGTTTCAAAAAGTAGCGCAAGCAGTCGGCCCAGGTGGAAATGCTGATCGGCGTTCTCCGTCTGAATCAGGATCCAGGTATGCCCTTGGTCTGGCGTATAGAACCCTGGAGAAGGCGGCTCTTCGGTCGGCTCATCGAAAGTAGCTACTTGAATATGGCGGGAAACGAGCACTCCAATGAGGCGTAGATCGATCGATTTGAGCAGCTTTTGAATAATTTGCAGTCCGTCATCGGATCCCTGTTCGGAAAAGTCGCCAAGAGCGAGCCATTCTAGAAGGCGTTCTTCACTGAATCGATCCGCTTCCCAGCAGTCGAAATCAAGCATGGCTCGACATTGCTCGATTGTGGCAATGGAAATTACATCGGCGCAACAAGAAATACCGCGTGATTTGATTGCCAGGTATAGACTCTGAGCCGGCACAGTCTTAATAAACTCTTCCGGCACATCCGCACTCCAAAGGGCTCGCGCGAGAGCCTCCGCAGATAAACCAGAAAGATTGTAAGGTTGAGAGGTCGCAATAGGAGGAGCTGCCAAGACGTTGTCCCCTCCGATGACTACTTCTTAATGGGAGCAAAGGTAATAAAAATTTGCCGTCCAGATAAAGGGGAGCGTTCATCAACTGTTGCTACCTCAGCCAGGCGTTCAACGAGCATATCGAATTTTTCCTTTCCCAGGTCAAGAAAGGCAACTTCTCGCCCGCGGAAGCGCATCGAAAATTTAACCTTGTCTCCCTCTGCCAAGAACTCTTGTGCATGCTTGAGCTTGGTATCGAGATCGCCAATATCGGTGTTATAACGAATGCGCAACTCTTTAATTGTGGTCTCAGAGCGCTTCTTGCGAGCCTCGGCCTCCTTTTTTTGTTCCCGATACTTGAATTTGCCGTAGTCCATGACGCGGCAGACAGGCGGACTTGCCTGCGGAGCTACTTCGACTAAATCTAGGTCCGACTGCTCGGCTAAACTCAGGGCGTCGCGAAGCGGCATGATCCCTAATTGGTCGCCGGAGTCAGAAATGACCCTCACTTCTTTAGCCGTAATGCGGTGATTAATTCGATGTGTGTCCGGGGGAAGGTCTCGTCGCGGAAAGCGCGGGCCCCGCGGTCCGGGTCCTCTAAAGCCAGAGCCCCCACCGCCAAATCCAGAACCTTGAAAGCCGCTCAAATAGATACTCCTTTGTCTACAGACGCAATGTCAAATTCAAAAAGCCGCGCTAGGCTACCACAAATTATAACAAGCGCCAACTGCCACGGACGGGGAATAAAGTACGTGCCAAGGGAGTGTCGGAGCCTTATTTCCCACTACCCCCTAACCCGGACTTCTCACCAGCCGAAGTCCGGGCTATGTGTTATTGCTCAAGAAATGCCCATCCGTGGGCATTTCTTGAGTCGCTCCAAGCTCGGCCGCCACGCTACAGGGTGTCGGCCTCGCGTCGCTCCAAACAGCTCGCAAAGCTCGCTGTTTGCGCGGCCATCCTTGGCCGCACGCCCGAACCTCTCACTCAGTGGTGAGAAGTCCGGGCTAAAGCGAGCGCATTGTCCCCGGAAAAAGCCTGAACGGCTATTAAATTGGTGTATCCGTCCACACCAGAGGCAAGAACGGGTACCCGTCTTGGGATCAATTACGCACGGGAATATGTGTGAAAATGGGAGGTGATACCAGTAAATTTCCTTGAAATTCCACAGTTGAGATGCTAAATTTTATTAAATGCTGCCGAGAACACTTAATCTACTTAATTTATTAGATAAAAAATCACACTTTTTATTTGGTCCGCGCGGCACCGGGAAGTCAACCCTCATTCGGGAGCAACTAGGGACGAGCGCCCTAACTATTAGCTTGTTGAATAGCAATTTCTACTTGCGGTTATCAAATAGGCCCTCTGAACTCGAGCAGATTATTAGCGGACAAGAAAGGAGTGTCATCGTCATTGATGAGGTTCAAAAACTTCCTGGTTTGCTCGATGAAGTCCATAGGCTGATGGAAGAAAAGCGAATTACGTTCCTCCTGACGGGAAGCAGCGCAAGGAAACTAAAGAGGGGTGGGGCCAATCTCCTTGCCGGCAGAGCGTGGAATACCAGTTTGTTTCCACTGACGTCTCATGAGATTCCTAGTTTTAACCTGGACCGTTATCTCCAGTTCGGTGGATTGCCCGCCGTGTATCTCTCTCAATATCCCGGTGAAGAATTGCAGGCCTACATTCAAAATTATTTAGTCGAAGAAATCTCAGCGGAGGGCCTGGTAAGGGAGCTTCCCTTATTTTCTCGTTTCCTGCAGAAAGCGGCATACTCAAGTAGCGAGATGTTAAACTACACTGAGATAGCATCTGACTTGGGGGTCTCACCGTCGACGGTTCGAGAATACTACAGGATTCTTGAAGATACCTTGCTTGGGTTCACCGTGGAGCCGTTGAGAAAGAGGAATAGTAGAAAAGAAGTGTCTACATCCAAATTTTATCTCTTTGATGTCGGTGTTGCCAATGCGCTACGAACAGCATACGACACGACCGTCGATACACAATATCGCGGTTCTCTTTTTGAGCACTTTATTGCGCAGGAGTTGCGAGCGGCGCTCAGTTATCAAAAAAGAAGTCATCCACTGTGTTTTTGGCGAACTCACACGCAGCATGAAGTTGATTTTGTCATTCCGCAGCTCTTGGCGGTCGAAGTGAAGTCAACACACTCTTCTCATAGGAGAATGGCAAAGGGCTTGAAGCATTTCTCGAGCGAACATAGCGTTAAGCATCGGGTTTTGGTTTCTAGGGATCCGGTGGACCGGATTGAGGAAGAGATAAGGTTTCTTTGTTATACGACATTTTTGAAAGAGCTTTGGAGCGGAAGCCTTCTCCAGTAAGGGTAGTGCTTGTATCGGCAAGGGTTCGCAATATTGGCGACGATGGATGCTTTCGATAGGCTTCTCAGTGCTGAGCATGGCCCGCCCGAGACAACAGCTCGGAACGCGCATTCCCCTTGCGAACATGGTTCAATGGAGGTTTATCGAGAGGGCTCGCCGAGGCCTCTTTTTCTTGATGGACGTGCAGGTGTCGTTCCCGTGTTGTGGCGGCTCGGGTAGCCTTAATGAAATCTTCAAGATGCTGCCGGCGTAAGTCCGATGTGT
>CAZPBV010000098.1:0-10669 GCA_964584675.1 uncultured Bdellovibrionales bacterium | reverse complement strand
GGACTTACAGCCGTGGCGCAGTTTCTCAAGGATGATGGCATCTGTTTTTTTCAGACACCTTGGTATCGCGGCGAGAGCAAAGATTGGACTCAGTACAAACCGGCGGAGCACACCTTCTTATATACCGAACAAGGCCTGCGCGAGCTTTTTCGCCGTTCCGGGCTGGAGGTAGTGGCGCTTTTTCAGGGATATTTTCCAGATGACATGTTCGTTATTGGAAAAAGAATCTCTAACACGACGATGGAAGGAAAACCTGTCAAAGCCCAGGCTGCCACATCGCTTCATCCGAGAAAAATTCTATGGGTGCGCGCAGATTCTATCGGAGACAATATTCTCGCTTCCGGAATGCTGGCGCACGTGGCCCAAACTTTTCCTACGGCCGAGCTGAGTGTGCTCTGTCAAGACCATGTGCGAGAACTTTACACCGCGTGCCCGTATATCAAGAACACCATTGGTTTCGATTGGAAGGTCTTGTTGCAGGACGAAAACTACCGCTCCCAAATTGCGCGGGCGATCTCGGACTACTCGGCTGATTTGGTATTGAATACTGTATATTCTCGCGATCCTGTCATTGAGTTTCTCGTTGCCCAGTCAAGCGCTCCACAAAAAATTGCATTCCAGGGTGATCTGGCCAATATTTCGGCTTCAGAAAGTGCCCAGACTGCTCAGATGTACTCCCGAATAATAGAATCGGGAGCGGATCTCAAACCTGAATTGTTCCGCCACCAAGAGTTTTTAGCTTCGCTCGGCATTAACGCTCCGGGACTTTCGCCTCAAATATGGCTCACCCCAGAAGACGAACACGAAGCCAATCGCATAATGAGTCATCCGTCCCTTGTCGGACGGTCGGTCATTGCGCTCTTCCCTTGCTCTCAGTATGCAATAAAAGACTATCCCAACTTTGCCAGTGCCCTGGTGCGCGCCGGAATAGAAGCAGGGCAGTATGCCTGTATCGCTATTGGCGGGCGAAAAGACCGAAATCTGAGCCAATCGCTCTTGAGCGCCCTTACCATTCCCTCACTCAATATGTGTGGCGAGACCAATTTGCGAGTCGCGGCAGCAATTCTCAAGCGCTGCATCATGGCTGTTGGATCTGACACGGCTCAGGCTCACCTGGCCTGCGCCGTTGGAACTCCCCAGGTTATTGTTACCGGAGGAGGCCACTTCGGCAGATTCCTGCCGTACTCGCCTCTCACATCCTTGGCGGTGCTTCCGCTCAAATGCTTTGGATGTAATTGGCAGTGCCGCTATGCCCGTGCCCACTGCACGGCAGATGTTTCGCCATTGGTTGTGGCCACCGCTATACGGGCGACGCTTGAGGCGAGGAGCTCTAGACCGAGGGTTTTTTGTGAATCAAAACAAAATTGGCAGGGACGAAACTTGCCACCCGAGTGGCAAGACCCTACTGCCCTGTGTGAAAAACTGGGGGCCGAAGTTGTAATATGTCAGCCGCCCCAAAGAAGTTAAATAATTTCGATATTTTAGCGATGTTTTATGTGTCCGCCCACTAACCGCGGGTAAAGTGAGGTAGTCGAGCTCAATCGAGGAGAGACCGGACTACTATTTGTAAGCAGTTACCTTCCTATTCGTCAACCGGATCGCGCTCCTAGCCCATCCCCCGATTGCTATCTGCTTGGAATAACGTTAGAACCCTTATTCGGTAATTTTGCCGACAGCCCTTTCTGCAGTCCTTTTGAAAGGAGCGGATGAATTAAGGCTGTAGTTATATTTTGTTCTCGGCATGGACAGTCGGGCTGCTTTTATATTTAACCAACTCCACCAAACTGCCTTGCGGCTTGGAGCCTGCGATCCGCTATGGCTTCGAAACGAAGAGGTCCCACAATTCACTACGCTTGAGCCCAAGGGGTCGCCGAGTAGCGGGGCACAGGCCGACACAACAAATCCTCTGCCCGATCTCGTCCTCCTGCACGGCCTTTTTGGAGCACTCTCAAATTGGGACTCAACACTGCCGTTATTTGCGCGCTTTGGAAAACCCATGGCCCTTCACCTACCCATACTTTCAGGCCATCGCTCTGAAGTTAAGGTGAAGGCCTTGGCCGCTTACACCGAATTTTTTGTGCGAAGCCGCAATTTGGCACCCGTAGCCTTGTGCGGCAACTCGCTTGGAGGCCACGTCGCCCTGAGGCTGTGCTTAGCAAGCCCGGAGCTTGTTGACTGTCTTATTCTCTCAGGAACTTCCGGCCTATACGAGCACTCAGTGGATACCCTTCCTATACGCCCCGACCAAAGATTCATTCGAGATCATATGGCCCGGGTGTTTAAGAATAAAGCATTTATAACGGACGAGGCCGTAGACGAAATCCATGGGATTCTGACGAAACGAACCAATGTTTTAAATATTATCCACGCCGCCCGTAGCGCCAAGAAGGACAACTTGCAAAATCTCCTCAGTCAAATCAAAGTTCCCACCTTGCTTCTATGGGGGGAGGATGACGAGGTAACCACCATGGAAGTAGCGCGTACCTTTGCGAGGCTCATGCCGAACTCTGAGCTACACACTATAAAGAATTGTGGACATGCGCCGATGATAGAGCATCCGGAATGGTTTGCCGAACACGTTGAGACATTTCTAAAAAAGCATTCCCGATTCTACAAGAAATAGGAGACACCTTATGCAACGAGCAGAGACGAGCCGGGCCTTTCCCCTCGGATCTCAGCTTCCATCGTTTTCGCTGCCCAGCGTCAATGGCGAGCTCATTGGAGACGAGTATCTGCGAACAGGAAGAATAAGCCTGGTGGTATTCTCCTGCAATCACTGTCCCTACGTTAAGGGCAGTGAAAAATTCCTTATCGATCTTGTCAAAAAATACGAGCCTCTCGGCCTCAGGACGATAGCTATTAACTCAAACGACGCGCAGAGCTACCCGGAAGATAGTTTTGAGAAGATGCGCGAAAAGTCAAAGGCCATGCAGCTTCCCTACTCCTACCTTCATGATGAATCTCAAGCTGTTGCCAAACTCTTCGATGCTGCTTGCACTCCTGAATGCTACTTATTCGACATCAATTCCTCGCTCATCTTTCATGGTACTATTATCGACAGCCCAAAGGACCCCTCAAACGCAAGAGCCGGATATTTGGCTCAGGCGTTGGAACAGGCGGTCCAGGGAAAAAAACCATCGCCAGCCTTCGTTCATCCGCTTGGATGTTCTATAAAGTGGAAATAGCTCCTTGACTCGACCCAACATCAAAATGCGTAATCAATAGGAGATTAACCCTCCAGTACGAGGCATTCTCATTGGAGGCCGGGATAAAAAAAAAGTTAAGTGGGCGGGGGAGCCCACTTAACGAGGAGTCAGGCATTCAATTACCGCGAAGATACGGTTGAATGAAAGGGTAATCATATCCTATTGCGAGAAGCATGCCACTCAATCAAGTGATGACAGTATGGGGCTGTTACTAGTAATCTAGGAACTCGGAGATTTTCGTACATGACACATAACACTCAATTAGTTCAATTAGTTGCGAATAACATTCGAGTACTCGCGGCAGAGGGGGTCGAGAAAGCCAAGTCCGGCCATCCGGGCATGCCCATGGGAGCCGCTGATTATGCCGCGCTTCTTTGGAGTGAGTTCCTACGTTTTGACCCCGGGGCACCAGAGTGGCCCAATCGCGATCGTTTCGTTCTTTCTGCCGGGCACGGCAGCATGCTGCTCTATTCACTCCTACACCTTTTTGGCTTTGATTTGCCGATGAGCGAGTTGCAATCTTTTCGGCAATGGGGGAGCAAGACTCCCGGTCACCCTGAATTCGGCGTTACCCCAGGCGTTGAAACAACCACCGGCCCCCTCGGGCAAGGATTTGGAAACGGAGTGGGACTGGCTCTATCAGGCAAGCTTCTTTCGGCCCGCTATTCCTCGACACTATTCAACTACCGCGTCTTTGGCATTGTCAGTGATGGCGACCTCATGGAAGGAGTGGCTTCCGAAGCTGCGTCCATGGCCGGACATCTCGGCCTTGATAATTTGATTTACATATATGACGACAATGAAATTTCCATTGGTGGAAGCACTGATGTTTGTTTCACAGAATCAGTCACAAAGCGATTTGATGCTTACGGCTGGCATGTTATCGAAAGCGATGGACACGATATTGACCAATTGCGTCAAGCTCTGCAAAAGGCTTGCGCCCATCAAGGCCAGCCTAAACTTATAGTTGCTCGAACAACCATCGGCCGCGGAAGCCCGCACAAAGCCGGCGACGCCGAAGTCCACGGCGCCCCGTTAGGCGCCGAAGAACTCCAGGCCACCAAGAACTCTCTACAGTGGCCGAACGACAAGAGCTTTTGCGCTCTTCCCGATGTCCGCTCCTTTTGCGCCCAAAGTATCGAAAATAAGAAGCAGGAACGGGCGGCATGGGAGAAGGATTTTGAATCATGGCGCCAAGCACATCCCGATCAATGCGCGCACTGGGAATTGCAGAATAAGCGCGAACTTCCATCACAACTGCAACACGATCTTCTGGCCGCCTTCGATCCGCCCAAGAAAGATGCGACCCGCAATCTCTCAGGAAAAGCTATTCAAGTCATAGCTAAGCATGTGCCGTTTTTCATCGGCGGGTCTGCGGACCTGGAGCCGTCCACCAAGACTCTTATCAAGGACTCTTCCGACATTCAGCGCGCTCAATTCTCGGGACGAAATATTCGTTTCGGGGTGCGAGAACATGGCATGGGCGCTCTCGTAAACGGCCTGGCATATACCCAGGCATGGATTCCTTTCAGCGCCACCTTTTTGGTATTTGCCGACTACATGCGGCCGGCTATTCGTCTGGCAGCATTGTCACATCTTCAAAGCCTCTTTATTTTTACCCATGATAGTTTCTGGGTAGGAGAGGACGGTCCAACCCACCAGCCGATAGAACACATTGCCAGTTTGCGGCTAATTCCCAACCTCAAGGTTTTTCGCCCAGCTGACGGCGTAGAAGTTGCGATGTGTTATCTTGTGGCGCTGGAGAGCAAGAACTCCCCCTCTGTGCTACTATTTACACGCCAAGATGTCACCCCACTTACCCGTCCGGCCGGGTTCTCTCCCGATGACATTCGCCAGGGAGCATATACAGTTCAGGAACTGGCCGGAACAACCACGGCGCCACTTTTTGTAATTGTAGCCACGGGTTCGGAAGTTCAAGTCGCTCTTGATGCCGCCCGCCTGGTCAATCAATCTGGTCATAGCGTGCGCGTGGTTTCCATGCCGTGCCAGGAACTCTTTCTTCAGCAACCGCGTACGGTTCAAGAAAGCATCATTCCCGCGCAGGCAAGGCGAATTTCACTTGAGGCGGGCTCCACCATTGGCTGGGAGCGGATTATTGGTTCCGACGGGTTGCGACTGGGGATCGATCATTACGGAGCTTCCGCTCCGGGGGCCGTATTAGCCGAGAAGTTTGGGTTTACTCCCCAACAGGTTGGCGAAAAGATTCTTTCCTGGTGCTCGGCGGCGGGTTATACTGGCCGCCAATGAAAATGCCTAGACCGTGTTATCGATCAGTGTTGTCTCTCTGGGGAGACCTTGGCCATTTTCAATGTCCTCCGGTATAGAAACCGCACATGAGCAATTCCCAACTCCCGACCTCCGACCAAGAGGAAAGCCTCTCCAATAGTAGGTTTTATCTAATCTTTGCTTTCCTTGTCGTTGCCGGACTACTTCTCCGCTGGATAGGTCTGGATGAAAGGCCCATGCACCACGACGAATCGCTGCATGCCATGTTTGGGCGGTACTTTTTCGATTGGCCCGACATTAACTACTACAAGTACGACCCCATGATGCACGGTCCGTTCATCTATAATGTGCTGCGGCTAGTTTATAACACTCTCGGGTCGACGACCTGGGCCGCCCGCTCGTTAACGGCAATCTTGGGTTCTCTTCTCATATTCGCCCCATTCTTTTTTCGCCGTTACCTTTCAAGACAAATGGTCTTAGCGCTCACGGCCGCCATATCTCTTTCTCCAACCATTATTTATTGGGCACGATTTATTCGTGAAGATACCTTGCAGCTTGCCAGCATGCTCCTCATGCTCAGCGGAGTCCTGCTCTTTAAGGGAGGGCTCAAAATTTATGGTGTCCTGTTTGGGCTAACTTTACAGTTTTGTATCAAGGAAAACTCCTTTGTCACCGTGGCAATTTTGCTTGGCTATATGGCCTATGAAACCGGCATGTCGAGGCTCCTCTTATGCAAAGAGCGTCCTCTAGCGGCGGATCTGAAACTCTTCGCTTCTTCAACAGGGCTTCTTTCTCTTGCCGGCTTTGTCCTTGGCTTACTTTTGCTTGCTCTCACTAAAGTTAGCCCGCAAATTTTTCCTCAACTCATGGAATCCAGTCCGGAGAGCGCCACCCTCGCGGGGCTCGGAGCGAAGCTGGCTGCCCAGCCGGGCTTCCCTCCCCAGATTCTTGAATGGCTCTATGTCGGTGTCATGCTCACTTTGTGCTCAGGGCTAAGCCTGCTACTCACCGCTGAAGCCGCCCATCAACCCGAACTTACTCGACATCGCCGCTTCATTCGGGCTGCCCTGGCTCTTTCACTTGTTGGGCTCTTTGTCTCTGGTTGGTGGCTTACCGGGATCATTGCCGTCCAAATGGCGCTGCTTGTCGAGGCACTATTTCGAGTGGCGCAGAGCTGGAGCAAAGACTTGCTCTTTGTTCGAAGCATGCAGTACCTGCGCGACTACTGGCCGTCGGTGCTTATTGCGCTTACCATGTGCGCTTTTCTCTACGGTTACCTCTACAGCGCCGGCTTTCGATATAGTCAGGGAATTCTTGACGGGTTGTATCGGCGAAGCCTTGTCTACTGGTGGGGGCAACACGCCATAGAACGAATCGCGGGCCCGTTTTTGTTTCATTTCTATGTCCTGTCCTGGTATGAGTTTTTATTCGTAGTCGCGATTCTGTACCACCTATTCATTTTTTACCGCAACGCATCAACTCCCTTTCAAATTGCGGCTGCAAGCATCGCCTTTGTCGCCCTCCTGAGCGTCACTATGAATTGGGGAATCGACGTCTTCAAGGTTGACTTCTGGCATCACCTGAACGTCAAAGATGTCCTCGATATGACCGGTTTTTTTGTCTTTACCGGCCATGCGCTTTTAGCTACCACCTACCATCTCGTGCGGCGGCAACAGGCCCTAGCATTTTGGGGGTATTTCTTCACCGCCAACCTCTTTACCTACAGCTTCCTGGGCGAAAAAGTTCCTTGGCTAACGGTCTATGCGTTTATCCCCGGCGTTATTTACCTTGCGCTTTATTTTCATCATCATTTTCACGAGCCGGACTATAAACGCTCTCCGCAAGTCTCTTGGGAGTCGATTTTTATGTTCATCGGCTTTTGGCTCTCAGTTCTTGGGCTGCTCTTCATGTTGGAAAAAAAAGAACTCGGGGGCGGGTCTGAAAACAACTGGATGTTCCTGCTCATGGGCGCTCTCTTTTTCATTATGGGCTATGGCGAGATGTTCACTAAAGCATTCGGCAAAGTAAACATTCTCGCTCTGCTTTTTATTTTCTTTTGTGCTTTTAATATTCGAGAGGCTGTCCTCACCAACTACGTATATGCCGGCCACGCATCTGAGTATCTCAGTCAAGTTCATACAACTCCGGAATTTCACAACTTTGTGCTCAAGATGAAGGAGCAGATAAAAGTACCGCTCAAGGCCAAGCAAACAACCGTCTTCGGAGAGGGTGACGTTACCTGGCCCATCACCTGGTATCTGGTGGATACCCCGGAGTATAAGTTCATTGCCGATCAGTCCGAACGTCTAAAGTTTGATTATATATTTAGAGATTTTAAGGAAAACGACACCCCTCCTCCCGATGGATTCCGTGCGTGGAAACTTCCCTTGCGAGGTTGGTGGGTGCCCGACTTAAAGACGATGACTTTAAAACGCTTCCTGCACTATATGCTCAGTCACCGGCCATGGAGTGACACCGGGTTTACGTATGTCACCGTCTGGGTGAAGACGGACAACAAATGAGAGATACCCTGCTGGTAGCAATTGGTGGAGGTTGCGGCGCCGTACTGAGGCTCAGGCTCGGGGGCATTGTCCTCCATCACAGCGCAAACCTAAAGTTCCCCTTGAGCACCTTTATCGTCAACATAGTGGGCTGTCTTCTCATAGGACTCTGTGGAGCCTTTTTAGCTCGGCATGAAGGCTTTGGTCTCGCATGGAAGAGTTTCATCATGACCGGCGTTCTAGGCGGGTTCACCACCTTTTCTGCCTTTGGATTTGAAACTGCCTATCTCATTCGAGATCAACAACTCGGCGTCGCTTGCGCCTATGCCATTTCAAGTGTGCTTGCCGGAACCCTGGCGGTCTTTCTTGGACTTTGGATTGCCCGCTAAACACACTGGCGTCCATCCGGGGAAAGTACTGAGCAAAGAAAACCCTTGCAATGTCCCGCCATACAAGACGCAACTCAGAGAATCTTCAACTCTTTGCACTTGCGAAGGCGCTTGTCGGCGGTCAACAGGGCCAGGTTCAGTTCGAGCGAAGTAGCGGCAATAAATCGATCGGCGGGGTCGGGATGAAGATCCAACTCTCTGGCGCGCAGCGAAATGGCGAAGCTCAAACCAG
Source organism: uncultured Bdellovibrionales bacterium (assembly GCA_964584675.1). Classification (GTDB taxonomy): domain Bacteria; phylum Bdellovibrionota_C; class UBA2361; order UBA2361; family JBGSMV01; genus CAZPBV01. The sequence continues at coordinate 2,094 of CAZPBV010000098.1, read as the reverse complement.
CATCTCTTACCTGCATTGCCTCCAGGGCCGCGGCAATCCACTCCGCTGCTTTCATAGAAACGGGCAATTTCCTCCTCTCGATGAGCAAATGTGTTTCCCAAATGCTTATAGGACTCAAATAAATTTCGTTGGACTCATCTTGAATGATGGCCTTATAGCCGGCTGTTAATTCTCGTGCCCCAATCAAGTGCCAGATCCAGATATGAGTATCTAACAGCACGTTCACTTGCCGGACGCCTCCCATTCAACTCCCTCCAACGGCGCAGTCAAATCGGCTGGTGTGCTCTTGAGGCTATCCTTCAATGCCCCATAGGTACGCTGACGACTCTTAGAAGGGGCCGGATAAACAACTACTAACGGCTCACCGTTCTTGAGGACCTGGATTGGCTGGCCGCTCTGCCTGATGCGCTCCAGAAGTCTGAGGCAGATGGCCTTAAACTCAGATACATTAATACTCTCCATATATATGACTATAGTCACATATAATGACTATAGTCAACATTTCTCTTAATCACTCCCAAATTCGGAAACGAGGCCGGAACTTTATTAGCGGCCTTGGTTGTTCTACCCTGCTACCACCGTCATGCACTTACCTATACCTTCATCTCCTCCTCGGGCCCGTGCCACCGGCACGGATAGCCCTCAGGCGCGTCTGCCGGACCTTGAAAAAGAGATCCTAAAGACCATTCGAGAATCTAATATTTACCAAAGTTGGAGCGACTTTTTAGATAGACCCGACCAGGACGATGAAAGAAAACTCACCCCTGCATCCCGGGTTTGGGTGCGCGCCATTGGGGCCCGCTTTTTTGCCTTTGCAGTACTCTCCGCGGATCGACTTCCTGAATCGGGTGACATTGATGCTTTTCTTCGCACCCGCCTTGGCGAAATCACCACGGAGACCGTCGAAGCTTTTGTTGCAGACTGCATCGCCCGGAGCAATAAAAAGCATGACGGCCAAGAGGCTCGTTCAGTTCTTCGCAAACACCTTTCGCACTGGAACAAAGAGACAGGCCTCCTTCCCAAAGGCGTGCTGCCCGAGGATACCATTGCGAATTTAGATGCCGTTTTCTCGCACAGTAGTCTGTACAGGGAAAGCATCCAACTTATAAAGGATGCTGGCGAGAAACCAGATGCTCCCGTCGCAAAAAATACTCTTTCCTCCACACGAACAGTTATTCGGCGCTTTCTGGGATGGGTTCTTACTCAAAAGCTAAATTTTAGGCTGGAAGAGTCCGACCAGGCCTGTGGGCAAAACACGGCTGCAACACTAGACACTCTGGTGAAAGAACAGTTTTGCATACTTGCGACAGAGTTCATTAAGACAAGAGCAGAAGGAGGAACTCAGTGTTCTCGCCTTGGCACCAACCAAGCGCGTTATGCTCTCAAGCATTACCTTGCACCTCTTATTGAGAATGGTGCCAGCGCTTTTCCCCAACTCCCGCGGAAGGCCGGAGCTCGCCATCCTAGGAACCCTCCACGGAATAGAATCTCAGCCTCCCTTTCAGTTCCTGCGACCGGCAGTGACGCCCCAATCTGTGGAGGTAAGCCCTCAAGTGCGGGGATTCTCGCCTCTCAACCCTCCCCCGTCACCAATGAGGTCCCCTCCCCTCCGTCCGGTCCACCGGGACTAACACCGGACCAGCTTGCAAAAAAGCTGGTGTACGAATCACGCCTCGATGCTGCGTTAATATCTCTCAATAAAATCCTCCGGGTTGACGGCAAACATCGCCTTTACGAGCTGGGGATCAATCAAGTGCGAGTAGTCGGCGACGCTGTTCGGGTCTTCACTTCAAAACTACCTCCGCGCCCCGGTTGGGGAAATTCAATTGATATAGCTGATAGAGATGTTGTAAATGCCATACGGGCCTATCTTGATGTCCAGCCACAGGGGTTATCTCGAGACCCATTCTTTTTCGTTGGTTTCGATGGAAAAAAGTTGCAACACATAGCACAGCGGCGTAGGTCCAAACGGTAGTCTTGCTATGCACAAGACCTAAAATATACAGCCGATGAAAGTGCTGGTATTTTTATTCGTCTCTTAGCCCGGACTTCTCACCAGCCGAAGTCCAGGCTAGGTGTTACTGCTCAAGAAAT
>CAZPBV010000097.1:0-10687 GCA_964584675.1 uncultured Bdellovibrionales bacterium | reverse complement strand
GTAGTTCAGTTGGTTAGAACGCCCGCCTGTCACGCGGGAGGTCGCGGGTTCGAGTCCCGTCGGCTCCGCCATTTCCATAGTGTCCGAACCGGACACATGGCGAACACGTTGGCGAATAGTTTAGCTAGTAGTCTTTTGAGAGTACGTCGAAAATTTGCTGTCGTCGTTAAGTAGTAGGTCGACCAATTTCGGATGAAAGAAGAGTTTTTCTTTCCGTTTCGCCATTTCTCGTAAAACTCCTATTCGAACTAGCTCCTTAAGGTAGCGCGCGGCGGTTTGCCGCTTAGCGATATCTTTTTCGATGACATTTTGAATTCTGGAATATGGGTTCTCAAAAATCAGCTCCACCAAGTCCTTGGAATAAATACTCGGAAGACTCTTCTTAACGAAGTCACCGGTATGCTCCAAAAGCGCTCGGATAGCGAGTATTTTTTTCAAAGTCCACTTTGCTGTCTCGTGAACCGAATTGAGCATGAAAAGAATCCACTCTTCCCAACTGCTAGTTGTCGTTACCGACAACAGAAGACGATAATATTCCGATTTATTGCGGATAATAGATTTGCTGAGATAGAGAACTGGCAAGAACAAAAGTTTCTTCTCGATCAGAAAAAGTATGTTCAATACTCTCCCCGTTCGTCCGTTTCCATCACTGAATGGATGGATGGCTTCGAATTGATAATGCCCGATTGCCATCAGAATTAGAGGATCAATATCTTCAGATTCATGCAGATATTGTTCCCAGTTGGAGAGCTTACTTCGTATTAAGTCCTCTCCCACGGGAGGAGTATATACGACCTCTCCTGTTTTTTCATTGCGGAGCGCTGCCCCCGGAGTCTTCCTGATGTCGAGAGCAATACCCTTAATTGTCTTTACAATTTCTAGGGCAGTATTTGTAGACAATGGCCTCCTCTGTAAAGACAGGTATCCTTGATACAAAGCCTGCCCATATTGCCATGCCTCTTTCGTCGCTGGATCAGCATTTTCTTTCATTGTCTCTGAATACTGAAGCAGTCTGTCTGTTGTAGTTATCACATTTTCAATTTCAGAGCTGGCTTGGGCCTCTAGAAGTGGCAGTGTATTTATTAATACACTTTGACTGGGAATGTTGAGCGAAGCTTGCTTCAATTCTCCTAAAACGCTTCTCGCTTCGGCACATTTTTTCAGTGTCTTCTTAGTTTCAATCTCAGTCGTTGGTGGTAAGTCAGGCAGCTGATTGTAAGGTGCCAGAGGGTTAAATTTCGTCATATTTCTGCTTGATGTTTACCGAATCGACATATTCTCATAATATGTCGACAATATCAAAAAATATCGACATTGCATTGCATATCTATTTGATATGACATGATTATATAATTGTAAATTTAATGATCTAAATGCCCTAAAAGAACATTACACTCATTGTTCTATGATTTCTCACGATTTCTCAAGAAATCGCACCGACCGGGTTGTGGAATTGTTGTGATATCGAAAAGTATCTTATCAAATCAAATAACTACTGTGACTAAAATCAGCTCCGCCATTTTGGAAAGTGGTCCCCGTGGAGCGCTCTTGGGGGCTCATGATTCCTCACGGCAAGGAGGATAAAATGTATAAAGAGTACATCACCTCTGGTCGTCACTTACCAATAACATCTAGTAAACACCGTGCATGGCTCAGGAAAATTAACTTGCTGTCATGGCGTTGTTTAATTATTTCAATTCTGAGAGTGGAGATTTTCAATGATTTTTAATAAAAAATTGGTCCTGGCAATGATATCGAGCCTCCTATTGACGGCGCCTGCCTTATGTATTGCAGATAATGGCCGACCGTCGGTCGACACTCTAAGTAAGAGGGTCGGAACTCTTACCAGACGCGTTAATAAGCTTGAAGGAAGTCAATTTGAATTGGCAATAAAGGCCGCGAATTTTGATGGACAACTGGCAAAGATCGCCGCGAGCGGCACTGCTGGGCCAAAAGGCGAACAAGGCGACTCCGGGCCCCAGGGGCCCCAGGGGGATAAAGGAGATTCGGGCATACAGGGGCCTAAAGGAGACAAAGGTGATACAGGCGCTGCAGGGCCACCGGGGGAGACCGGCCCTCAGGGTCCTGCGGGCTCGGTGCGGTTTGCTGACTGTTACCATTCGGAATCCGTTGGATACTTCAGGAATAACAATGTGTCCTATCCGTGGCTTGACACCTACACGTCTTGTGGTGATGAGGCAAACTACTTTGTCATCAATTATAGTCATCGCTTCGAGTACAGCTCGGGGTTTGACTTGGAGGCAGCAGATTTGCAAGCGGCCTACGTACCACGAGTTACCGTGCTAAGTTTTGGCCCGCGTTACGACTTAGGATGGTCAGGCTCTGTTCATATGAAGGCCTATGTAAATCCTGATGATATCATACTTCCTGAAGGAGCTACCGACTTTCACGGCACGAGCGTCAGCGGCGCAAATCTCCGCTACCGTATTAGTGTTCTGTGTTGCCCAAGAGGGTAGGGCATTCTTATGATACTTGGCAGCTGCTACCTCCAGGCACCGTTGTCAAGTTTTACGGCCACATAGAGACTTCTTTGAGGCCCGGATTTCTCACCACCGAGTGAGAGGTTCGGGCGTGCGGCCAAGGATGGCCGCGCAAACAGCGAGCTTTGCGAGCTGATTGGAGCGACGCGAGACCGACACCCTGTAGCGTGGCGGTCGAGCTTGGAGCATACGACGAAAGGCAAGAAGGGCATTTCGAAGTAAGACACCCAGGGACTTTCGTCTCAATGGCAAATTGAAGTAATAATACTGCATGTCATCATTGCTGCAGCATGTCGAGCCCATGGGCATTTACCAAATGCTTTATGCTTTCATGGAGGCGACAGGTTCCTACATGGGAGATCCCGGCACTCACCCGTGGAGCCAAGGTTTTCCCCTTACCACTCAAATCCCCGGAGGCCCGGAATTACCCTCCACTATTTCGATCAATTCTAGGGATCTCATGTATCCAAAGGCGTGGGGTCACCCCGCACTGCGAGAGCGCATAGCACACTATTATAACGATACCTATGGTTCACGGCTGAGCCCCGAAAATGTCATGGTATTTGCCGGTGGGCGGGCAGCTCTTTTTGCCGTATTTTTTTTGCTTCATCCAAAAGCAGCGGTAATTCTGGAAGAGACCGAATATACCCCTTACTACGATCTATTCAAAATTCTTGGTAGAACGCCACTCCTTGTTCCAAGCAGTGAGAATAATAATTTTCTTCCGTCGTCATCCGATTATGAAAGTGTAACGCCGCCGGGACCCAGGGTTCGGTTGCGCAGCAATCCATGTAACCCGACGGGTCAGGTGCTTGAGGGAAGTCGGTTGAAAGAGTTTATTGCTCACTCCACCGGCAGTTCCTGCGGTGCGGTGATTGACGAGGCGTACGAATTTTTTGCCGATCCACAGCCTGTGAGCGCGCTACAGTACATCGAGGACATTGATACCACTAATATTTTTGTGGTTGGCGCCGCAACTAAGGGATTACAATCCCCTGGTATTCGGGTCGGATGGGTTGTTGCATCGAAGTCAAATGTCGAAATCATGAGCAACTATTCTTCTTTCATCATGGGCGGTGTATCACGGCCATCGCAAATTTATGCCGAGTCACTCTTTGAACCGAGCCGCATTAAGTCTGCACGACAAGCGGTGTGCCGTTTTTACAATGAGCAGAGAAATCGTTATGGGGATGCGCTCGCTTCCCTGGGACTACAGTTATTTACCGGCAGGGGCGGCTTCTATCACTGGTGCAAACTTCCTGAAGGCTTAACGGCAGATGATTTTAATCAGCGGCTCTTTTCCAATCGTGCAGCAGTTCTTCCCGGCCGCTTCTGTGATATGCGCCGCCGCGGTCCCGGCAGCCCGTACGATCGGTTTTTCCGATTTTCTTTTGGACCGCTGCTTCCCGAGTCGTTCGCTCAGGATATTGAGATTATTCGTTCGGCCTTGCACGTATCATAAAGATGGGGACTGAACGCTCGCCTGTCGCAGAGAGAACACTTGCTGAGCCTGTTGATACAAACAGGCGGCCTCTTTAAAACTAAGGGTCTGGGCACCGTCGGAGGCGGCCCGATCGGGTTGGTGATGCACCTCAAGTAATAACCCGTCGGCCCCCGCCATAACTGCAGCCAAGGCCATGGGTGGAACAAAGCGCCGAATGCCTACACCGTGAGAGGGATCTACAATGACGGGTAAATGTGACTTCTCCTTCAAGACCGGAATGGCATTCAAATCGAGAGTGTTCCGATAGGCAGGTTCAAAAGTGCGAATGCCGCGCTCGCAAAGCAAGATTCGCTCATTGCCGCTTGCAAATACATACTCAGCAGACTGCAACAGTTCCTCGAGCGTACCCGAGAAACCACGCTTAATGAGCACCGGCTTATCCAATTTGCCCAATTCGTGAAGCAGACTAAAGTTTTGGCTATTTCGCGCACCGACCTGAAAAATATCTACGTACTCATACATGGACTCTATCTGAGAGCTTTCAAGTACCTCGGAAATTATTGCCACTCCCCGCGCCCGCGCCAGTTGAGAAGCAAGCCTGAGCCCCTCAAGTCCTATGCCGCGGAAAGAGTATGGGGATGTGCGCGGTTTAAAGGCCCCGCCCCGCATTATGCCGATGTGATTTTCAGTAAGATGATCGAGAGCCAGGCATATCTGCTCCTCGCCCTCAAGAGAACATGAACCAGCCATGAAGGTCAGTCGCCCCTCACCCACCTTCTCGCCGTTTGTAAGCTCGATGACGGTCGGACGCACCTTCCACTTGCGAGAAACAAGCTTATATAGATCCGGCACTCGATGCACATCGTGCACGCCGGGCAACACTCCAATTCTGCGAATGTCGAAGTCTTGCTTCCCTATGGCGACAAAATAACTTCCTCCCTGTGTGACCACCTCAGTGATGTCACACCCGAACTCGCCAAGCGCGTCGCGTACCGCACTTTTTTGGGGCTGACCAATATCTGATTTCAAGGTAACAATCATACTGCCTGTTTCCTACGTTCGAGCGCAGCCTCGGAGGGAGGTCGCAAAGAAGATACAAAGCCATGTACCATATCTGAGAGCAGAATGCGATCGCTGCCAGCCGAGTTATCTAAGGCGGGAGGTACAGCGGCAATAGCCCGCAAAAAGGCACTTCCAATGATGGCACCCTGACCAATGGTAAGCGCTTTTTGATAGGCATGGCGATCTCCTATCCCAAATCCCAGTAAGATAGGAGTCTGGAGATTTCGATACCCGGGAAGTCTCCTAAACTCAATTAAGGGCCCCCACACAGGAGCCCCACCCGTTACGCCCTCAGAGGAAACAAGGTAGAGAAACCCACCGTTCAATCGGTCGATAGCAATCAAGCGGTCACAGGTTGTTCGCGGAGTAATAAGAAAGTTCGGAAGGATTCCTAGATGTTCGCACATTGGCCGAAAGCCCGTTTGATACTCCTCAACAGGTAAGTCGGGAATGATAAATCCATCAATTCCAATGCGGGCGATTTGTTCCACAAAGCGCCTTACCCCATATTGAACAATCGGATTTAGATACCCCATGAGCACAAGTGGAATGGAGATTACCTTCCGAATATCCTCCAGTTCCCGCAAGAGGTACTCAAGGGTCATGCCATTTCGAATAGCCTGGAGACAGCTTGTCTGAATAGTTACTCCATCTGCAACCGGATCGGAAAAAGGTACTCCAATTTCAATCATGTCAACCCCGGCCTGTTGCGCGAGTTCTATCAGTGTCACAGTATCACTTAAGCGCGGGAAGCCGGCAGTTATATAGAGGGAAAGAATGTTCCCGCCAAAAGAAAATCGCGATTGTATTCTATTCTCCATTGCTACGTTCCTGATAATCCATGTAGGCCGGCATGTCTTTATCGCCGCGCCCTGAAAGCACAACCACAATTCTTGTCCCCGGATCAAATTGAGCTTTCTCGAGATACGCTACTGCGTGCGCGGATTCGAGTGCGGGGATTATCCCCTCCATGCAGGCCAACTTTTGTCCTGCATGCAATGCCTCGCTGTCAGTAACGGAACAGTAGTGCACGCGCCCAAGTTGATGGAGATGCGCATGAAGGGGGCCGATTCCCGGATAGTCAAGCCCCGCCGAGATGGAGTGAGCCTCCTGCACTTGACCATCGCCATCCTGCAGAAAGACCGTTTGACTGCCGTGCAATACTCCGACTCTGCCGCAAGATAAACTTGCCGCGGTTTGTCCTGATTCAACACCACATCCGGCAGCTTCCACCCCGATAAGCTTCGTCGGTGTAGACAAAAAATCGGTGAAGGCACCCGCGGCATTACTTCCCCCGCCGATACATGCAATAACCACATCCGGCACCATCGGGCAGGAAAGGGCGGCACATTGCTCCTGTATCTCATTGCCTATAACGCATTGAAAATAGGTCACTAACGCCGGGTAAGGATGAGGACCGACTGCCGATCCGATGATATAGTGTGTATCGTGAGGGTGGGCCATCCAATCCCGCATGGCTTCGTTGGTGGCATCTTTAAGCACCTGACTTCCCGCTGTGACGGCGCGCACATCCGCCCCCAACAGACGCATACGCTCAACATTCAGAGCTTGGCGGCGTATATCCGTTGCACCCATGTAGACGACGCATTCAAGACCCAGTAGAGCACACACAGAAGCCGTCGCCACCCCATGTTGTCCCGCTCCCGTCTCGGCGATAATTCGCTTCTTCCCCATGCGCTTAGCAAGCAATCCCTGTCCAATGGCATTGTTGATTTTATGGGATCCTGTGTGAGCTAAATCCTCCCGTTTCAGAAGGATACGGGTGCCATAGAATCTTGATAAGCGCTCCGCTTCAAAGAGAGGTGTGGGTCGACCCACAAAGCTCCTCAATAGATTACCATATTCCTCCCGAAAATCATCGCTCGGGACTATCGCCCGGTAGGCGGCGGTAAGCTCTTCAATGTTTGGTCGAAGCATTTCAGCAATAAAGGCACCGCCAAAATTTCCGTAGTATCCTCGTTCGTCTATTACAAAATCCATTGAGATAGTCCCCGCATTTCTTGTAGAAATTCTTCAACCAGCGAAACACTCTTAACCCCGAGACTCGATTCGAAACAGCTGTTAAGGTCAAAGCCCACGACATAGTAGGAGGATTGCCACGCCCTCAGACACTTGTGAATATCGGAAGGCCCTATTCCTCCAGCCAACAAAATCGGCCTCGTACTAGCGAGATTATCAATGCGTCCCCAATCAAACTTCTCACCAGATCCTCCGCGTTGCGAAGAATATCGGTCAAAAAGAATCGAATCACAGAAATCCTCATATGACTGTGTTTGCTTCAAACACAGTCCGCCGTGAACACCAAAACTCTTCATAAGTTTTACTCCCGGGCAACGGATCCGTAACTGAGCGCAGTACTGAGGCGACTCATCGCCATGCAATTGAATCGCGGTAAGGCCGAATTCAGCGCACATAGATATGACTCGTGCCAGCGGCTCATTTACGAATATTCCCACCTTCTCACCTGGGAAGGGGAAGGTCCTCATCCACTGCGGCGACAATTCTTTTCCAACATAGCGCGGCGACCCGCTCCAGAAATTAAAACCCAGCATGTCCGGCTTAAGCTCTGCTATTTGGCAAATATTTTCGGTTTCTCTCAAACCGCAAATTTTGAAAAGAGGCGCTCGTTTCATACAGTGCCCTTCCTTAAATTTTGTACCTCTTGAATGAATCGAGCACATGCGGCCGCAGGATCTCTATCAGCCATGAAGGCCTCACCAATGAGAAATCCTCGGAAGCCAATTCGGGCCAAGTAAGCAACATCTTCCGGCCGTCTCAAGCCACTTTCGGATATGGAAGTCATTTCCTTCGGAATGCGGTTCGCAAGATCGGCAGAACGCTCGATCCGCACTTGTAAATCGGCAAGATTGCGATTGTTCACACCGATAATATTAATTTCCGCACATAGAGACGCTTCCAATTCAAACTCGGTATGAATCTCAAGTATCACTTCCATGCCCAATGAACCGGCCAGAGCAGCAAGATTCTTCAAGTGCCCGGGCGTAAGCACACATGCCAGAAGAAGAATAACATCGGCTCCCAAAGACTTTGCTTCTAACACCTGGTATTCATCGATGATGAAGTCCTTTCGCAGTATGGGACAAAGATTCCAAACTCGCGCCGAGCTGAGGTCGGCTCCACTGCCGCGAAAATAGCGCTGATCCGTTAGAATCGAGAGCGCGGAGGCGCCTGCCCGCATATACCCCATCGACAACGCCTCTATGGATATGGACTCATTGAGCACGCCTCTGGCGGGCGAGGCGCGTTTAATTTCGGCGATCACGCCAGACACAGCCGGACGATGCAGGTACTGACATAGTGATAGACAGGGCGACTCAAAGAAGGGGCTTTGCTCAAGCTGGCGGACCGGCACCCGCTCGGCGCAATCACGCACGAAAGATTTCTTGTAGGTGATGATATCGTCAAGAAATGATGTCACTCGATAACCTCCGTAGAATCTCAAACTGCCGAAGTGCCCTGCCGCTCTCTAGCGACTCGGTAGCATCCGACACACACTCTTCGAGACAATTTCCCTTACGCTTCATCTGAATGGCGAGCGCCGCATTTGCCACAGTGACGGCGCGCTGCGCATCGGTACCCGCTCCCGCGAGGATATTCATAAATATTTTAGCTGCTTCAGCGATTGACTCCCCTCCCCGAAGCTCAGCGGGATTTAGAGTCGGAAATCCAAATTCTTCCGGCAGGACATCCTTGCTGCCACCAGGCGTCATGAGCCGCGTTACTCCGGTCAGAGAGACCTCGTCATATCCATCAAGCGAGTGGACGATCGTATAGTCGGTGCCACTTTTTTTTTGCAGCACGTACGAATACGCCCGCGCTAACTCCAGGTTGGGCACTCCCAGCAGCTGCGCTCCGGGCCGCACGGGATTCACCAAGGGCCCCAACACATTAAAGAAGGTTCGAAATCCAAGCTCCCGGCGAACCGGCTGAATCAACCGAAAGGCTGACAAGAATAGGGGCGCATGAAGGAAGCAAATATTCGCCTCATCAACCTCCTGTCGCAACCATCGCACCTCGGCACTAAATCGAATACCCACGGCCTCTAGGACTTGCGACGAACCACATCGGGAAGAGAATCCGTAGTTTCCGTGCTTTGCTATTCGAATGCCAGCCCCTGCGGCAACAAATGCGCTGACAGTTGAGATATTGAAGGTACATGGTGAGTCACCCCCTGTCCCGCAAACATCGACACAGTCGCTAAAATCAATCTCCGACGGCTCTCCAAGTTTCATAATAGCATCCCTGAATCCTTCGAGCTCCTCCGGTGTGACGGCTCGCATGCCTATCGCAGTGAGAAGAGCAGCCATTTGACTCGCATTGAGCTCCCCGGTAGAGATTGCCCCCATCAAGCAGCCGGCATCGCGGTGAGTGAGAGTTTTACCGCTCATAATTTCCTTAAGTTGATCATTCATGATTTCTCTCCGTAACTTTGGACACTATGAACGCTCTCCCGAATGCACCCAGTTACACATCATTTCACGTCCGTATTCCGACAGAATTGACTCGGGATGAAACTGGATTCCACGCACATCGAACCGACGATGTCGAAGCCCCATAATGGTGCCGTCAACATCACGGGCAGTGACCGCCAATTCCTGGGGAAAACCGTTTGTGTCAACAACCCATGAATGATACCTCCCTACCCGTAGGTGCGTGGGGAGCCCCGAAAATAGGAGTTCTTCCGAATCGACAACCGAGATGAGCGAACTTTCCGCATGAAATGGACGGCTAAGATTACGAAGTTGCGCTCCGAAGACTTCTGCAATGCACTGGTGCCCGAGGCACACACCAAGGATTGACTTCTCCGACGAAAGCCCCCGCACCACCTGCGGCATAAGCCCCGCTTCAGACGGCACTCCCGGCCCTGGCGAAAGAAGAATCTTGGAATAAGAGCGCAACTCGTCGATGCAGCATTTATCGTTGGCGCGCACTTCAATGGAACCAACTCCGATCGATCGAAGCAGTTCCACCAAATTAAACGTAAAGGAATCATAGTTATCGATCACGCACACGCTTTTCATTGCACCTCCTCCTGAGCCCGTTTGAGCGCCACTCGCAAAGGAGCGAGCTTAGCGTGGACCTCGGCAAGCTCTCGTTCAGGAACAGAATCTCGCACGACACCGGCTCCTGCCTGATAGGTCAGTGTATTTCCAGCACTGCATATGGAGCGAATAATGATTGCCAGCAAGGCATCACCTGAAAATGCAATAACTCCTACGCAACCTCCATAGAACTGACGCCGTGACTTCTCATAACAGGATAGCAACTCCATGGCTCGCCGCTTCGGAGCACCGCTCAGCGTTCCAGCAGGGAACGTATCTGCTAAAATATCCAGACTGGTCGCATCCTTGTCCTTGCACCCTTGCACTTGCGAAACCAAGTGAAGAACATGGGAAAAGACTTGGACTTCTTTGAAGGCCATGACTTCTATATTGCCGCAGCTCTTGCTTAAATCATTGCGAGCCAAATCTACCAGCATGACGTGTTCTGCATGCTCTTTTGGGTCATCCTGAAGACGTTGGATAAGTTTCGGTGGAATTAGTTCTCGGCCTTCTCTCCGTATGGTCCCTGCAATAGGAAATACGTACGCTTTGCCGTTTTCTATACGCACTTGCGCCTCGGGGGATGACCCAAAAAT
>CAZPBV010000096.1:4989-10688 GCA_964584675.1 uncultured Bdellovibrionales bacterium | reverse complement strand
CGTGTCTGCACACGACTTTGATAATATTCAAATTGTTGCCACCCCGGAGGAAGCATTTGAAGTCATTTCCGCTCATCATCAGGAGTATCGAAAACTTTCCAATAAGAGGAAATCAGCTAAACACCCCTCTGTATAAACTGTGGGATTTCAGAGGTCTATCTTTTTTGATCGGCTGCCTTTTGGATTGCTTCGAGGAATTTTTGTCGGATGAGTTCCCTCCGCTGTTCAGGCGATAAATTCTCCATCTCAGGCTGTTGAATAGAATTGGTGTTCGTGTTTCGAACCTCTTCCGGAAGACCTTCTCCGGTGTCGCTTGCGCTTTGAAGCATCGATAGAAGCCCTGCCGCCGCTGCGTTTGTTTCCCTCCTTTGCTTGTCACTAGCCTTGGCGGGCTCAGCTTGGTTTTCAGAGACACGAGGGGCGCGCATAACGCTTTTTCTTACCGCTTCCCCATCGCTAGAGGGAGCTCCTTCGAAAGTCTCGAGGACGGACCTCTTAATAGCCGGAGGGTAGAGATCAAGAACGTACTGCTTGATGTCTTTTTCGGCTTGTTCTTGCGCCTGAGGGGGTGTCGACAACACCTGAGGAATCGTTGGCGCAACTTCGGGCAAAGTCTGAGCGACATTCACCGTTGGAAGAGGCGACGGCAACAAGGGAACGGCGGTCGATGGAATTCCTTTCGTTTCGGAGTTTTCCGAGGAAGACTCATGTACCAAAGCAACCGTGTCGGTAGCCGTTTCCGTCCCGCGAGTTCTCAGAATGCCCGTTCCTACTGCTATTCCTACAAGGATGGCCGCAGCGACGGAAGAACCAATTATACCAATGGTCCACGGGCTTGGTGTATGTGTGGCCGCTGTATCTTGGGCAGTCCCCGATACTGCATCTACTGTGGAATGGGGACCTTCCTTCGCCCCGAGGCTTGTAGCCTCACTGAGAACTCCTCCAAGCATGCCAGCGCCACCAATGCTGAGTGTCGGTCTCGAAGTCGCCCCACTATGATATTCTTGCCGTAGTTGATTTAGCACCGTATTGATATCAGTCGCTGAACTTCCAAATCCAATAGTTTTTTGAACATTTTCCCCAACTTGAATTCTTGCAATGAATTCATTGTCAATCCAACACTCAGGTCTATGAGATAACACTGGAACAATGACAACCTCTTGCTTCGATCTCGCATAAGTCACTAACAACTCGGCGATCCGTTCCCTCCACTGATTGATGATCGGCTCAAAGGGGTCGTTGATAACCAATGCCTTGTCAGTTGAGTAGGTAGCCGCAAGAATTCTCAGCACTCGCTCTTCATGTGGAGTTAGCGAAGAGCATGTCTTGTCCGCCCTATCGGGCAACCCGTACGACATAAGCATTGAGTCGACCGCAGAGTCGGGAACTTGATGGGTGAGAAGGAATTCCCTCACCGATTGACTCCCCTCGGAAAGTGAAAAATTTTCTCCAAATCCTATGAGTATGTTTTCTTGAGGGGAGTAGGGACGGCTGTTAAAGGTGATAGAAAAGCGTTCTGGGCCAGGAATGCCTGCCAAGGCCCTGTAGTACGGCATGAGATCACTTGCAGCGGTTGCCCGGAACACTGAGACCTGTCCAGCGAAGCAATTAACGACATTGAGAAGCTCGCCAGACCTCGACAGAAGTTTAATTTGTAATTGCCGTTCACTCATTGCCAGACGGAGAGTAAATATAACGAACAGAGATTAGATGCTCATTACGACTTATAATTCGCAATCCAAAGCAAAATAAGTTTTGCCCACTCCTGATACGATCCAAACTTTATTTTACGACTAACTCCCACGATTTTGTCGAGGGATTCTTCTTGAAAGTTTCCCTGGGCTATCCCCTGGATTTCATTACGAAAAGAAGAAATCATTTCCCGAGTCTCACAGTCCATGAACACTTCCACAGCCTTTTGCTCCGGGAGCCCGGCCTTTCCATAATGCTCAATCCAGTAAGGAATCCGAGTATACATAGCCCCAATTACTTCGAGGATATCTCTCGCATGTATTCCATGAGGCGAGGGGCAATATCTGGACGCTTCAAGGCGTACGCTATGTTGGCCTGAATAAACCCAAATTTGTCGCCGGCATCGTAGCGCTCGCCTTCAAACTCGTATCCAAGGAAGCCGTCGGATGTCATCAGCTTCGCCATGGCGTCGGTCAGCTGAATTTCTCCCCCTTTCCCTGGCGTTTGATTTTCCAAAAACTCAAATATTTTTGGGGTAAGAAGATAGCGCCCCACGATGGCAAGTTTTGAAGGAGCCTCGCTAAGCTTTGGCTTTTCCACCATAACATTGAGATCAAGAATTCTATCCCCAATCTTTTTGCCGCCGCAAATTCCGAATTTTGGAACATCCTCATCCGCCACTTCCATCACGCCAACGACTGACTTCCCGTGTTTCTCATACACATCAATCATCTGCTTCGTGCACGGAACTTGGGCATCAACCAAGTCATCACCCAACAGCACAGCAAATGGTTCATCGCCGATCACATCCTTGGCACATAGCACGGCATGCCCGAGGCCGCGGGGAATGCCCTGACGAACTGCGACCATATGAACCATCGAGCAGGTTTTTTTGAGCGTCTCTGCTAGATCGTGCTTGCCTTCCTTTTCCAGTTTCTCTTCGAGTTCCGGGTATACGTCAAAATGGTCAACAATCTTTGATTTACCTTTACCGGTAATTAAGACCACGGTTTCAATACCGGCATCGACAATTTCTTGAACGATGTACTGAATGGTGGGCGTGTCAACAATAGGGAGGAGCTCCTTAGGAACTGCCTTAGTTGCTGGGAGAAATCGAGTCCCCAAACCCGCGGCCGGGATAACAGCTTTTCGAACCTTTTTTCTATTCTGCATGGACATAAATTCTCATATCAACAAGACATCTGATCTAGGAGTCTGACTCCGAAATGCCCTCCTGGCATTTCGTCGTATGCTCCAAGCTACGATTCGCACACGACCGGCGCGAATCCTTCGCGTCGCATCAGCCACTTGCGCTTCGCTCCAGCGGCTGCGCAAGCCATCCCTGGCTTGCCCTAGGAGTGTGACCCCATTTCGGGGTCACACTCCTAGTTTCGCGATTATGGTTACTTTTGAAGCAAGGGGCAATTGAGAATGGCGATTCGGCGCTAGCCTGGACTATCTACTTAACAATATTGAAGAATTGAGTGCTCTCGCGTGCACCGCGCATGACGTTAATCAAGCAAGCTTGTCTGTCTACTCGGGAGTATTTCTTTTTCCTCGATCGGTCGAGTCTCCTCGTTGGCGATCACAAAGAGCGTTTCTGCCTGTTTTGAACCGATGCCTGGCACTTGGCGCAATGATTCAATAGATGCGTTAAAGATGGCGCGAAGACTTCCAAAGTGTCTCAGGAGGTTCGCCGCCCGTTCCCGTCCAATTGATGGAATGCCTGAGAGCACGTATTCCTGCTGAAAGGGACCATACTGCGGCTTGCGCAGGTTTCGTTGCATACTGTCGGGGGTCTGTGCTTTCCTCTTTTCTTGGGACGACAGGTGCACGAGTACTCGAACTGTTTCTTTCAATGATAGAGTTCGCACAACAGGCACCTGTAGTCCTGCCGCCACCCTTAAGAAGGCACCGCGTAGCGCGTAGTGCTGGCGCAGCTGATCGTCAAGTTGGTGGTCGCCCTCTAGAATCAGAATTCGCTTTCGATAGTAGCGCCTCAGGCCGATTAACTGGCTAAAGAGTCTGCCATCCTGCAAGGATGAGAGAAAATCACTCGCCGACTTTCTCTCGATTCCTACCGGGCCTACAATAACATCGCCGAAAGCAAGGGATTGGATTTGAATCCGAAGGGCGGGCTCGCGCAGCAACAAGTCAACCAACCCTGAGGCCTTCTCGCGTTGATCGACAATAAGCAGAGCACATGGGTCGGTATTCATACTAATGGAGTATTCGAAACTTTGAAAAAGAAGTTGCTAAACCCGGACTTCGGCTGATGAGAAATGCAGGCTAGAAAATTTTTGTCCCGGGGACAACCTTTACTTGGGAACCAAGCCGGTACGGCACACGGCTCCGCGAGATGAGGTTTAAGCTGCGCACGTGCTCCTCTCCGAGAATGCTCCGGACCTTTAGTAAACTCTCCGCATCGCGTTCAGTTAGGTCGCTTGCGCACTTTGCGTCGTAGAGATCAAACGTGCCCCCCCGGTCTATCAAAAAATCTACTTCCACTCCGCGATCCCGCCAAAAAAAGAGACGACCGGTATCGCTCCTGCACATCAACTTCTTGCGAAACTCTGAGTAGACGAAGGTTTCCCAAACTGCGCCGCGGAAAGGAGAGTTTAACAGTTCCTCCTCATTGCGAATCCCAAGCAGATAAGCCATAAACCCCGCGTCGTGCCAATAAAGTTTTGGTGTCTTAACCAGCGACTTTGTTCGATTGGAAAACCATGGCTCCAATAGAAAGACCTGATTGGATGCCTCTAAGACCGAAATCCACTGTCCTGCCGTGCTTGGCCGGACACCGACGTCGCGGGCCAGATCTGATTTATTGAGTAGCTGGGCTGATCGCAAAGCGCAGGCGCGAATAAACCTTTCGAAATCTCGCAGGCTCTCAACCGCCAGCAGAGAACGGACGTCACGTTCTAGGTAAGTGGCCAGATATGAGCCATAAAACTCGCGTGCATCGAGTGTTCGGTTTTGCCAAAGTTCTGGATAAGCGCCACGAAGAAGAAGGGTGTGAATATTTGTGTCTGGAAACGCTTCATCAATTTCATCGTATGTAAGGGTCTCAAGTTCGAGGACCCCCACTCGCCCGGCGAGAGAATCGGAAATGCCCTTCATGAGTAAGAACTTCTGGGAGCCTGTGAGAATAAATTGACCATACTCGCTGCGCCGAGAGTCAACTTGAATCTTCAAATATCGGAAAAGTTTAGGTGCATATTGAACTTCGTCAATGACCATGGGAGCGGGGTGCGTTCGCAGAAAATCCTCGCTTTCCGTCTCGGCCTGGGAGGCGAGGGCAGGTAGATCGAGACTTACAAAACCATACGTTGGAAAAAGTTTTTTGATGAGGGAGGTCTTGCCAACCTGGCGCGCGCCGGAAATCACAACAACTGGCCTTTGTGCAACCGAAGTCATGATTCTATCTGAAATTATTCTATTAATCCACATAGATGCGTATTTGACGATAATAACGTAAAATTTGCATGATATCAATGTAAATTTATACTAGGTGCTAATAATAATGCCTGGTTCGGCTTGGCGATGTCCCCCTCATGAACGTGGCCCCGCTAGCACGCAACATTCTTCCCAATTCTCCGATTAGTTTTAGGTAAGCAACCTACAAGGAGAATCAAAGTGAGGACGTTAAGAAGAATGGCCCAAAGGCAAGACAGACGATGGCCGGTCGGTGGTTCTAGCGGTGGAGATGACGCCTGTAGATACCATATCAGGCGATTAAAGTGGCTCCCTCAATCAATATCCGTCGATATGATGGAACAACTCGCAGCGGCAATCTGCGGAAAGGAGGGCCGAATCTTCAGAGATGTCGAGGGGGGCGTTCTATCTCTGGGAGTATTCCAAACCCTGTCCGGGCTTCCAGATCCATTTATGTATGCACTCGCCTACGAGCTTTCAGACCGCGATATATATTCAGTTTTCTATATCACGGAGGACGGCGAGATTGCTTGGGTGGCTGGTCCAAAAAGTCATACGTTCCCTGTAGTATG
>CAZPBV010000096.1:0-4979 GCA_964584675.1 uncultured Bdellovibrionales bacterium | reverse complement strand
TTTAAACCTGTTTATGCAATTCTCGTGCAGAATCCTATGTTCAAAGCGCAACCATATTGCGATTAGTTGAACGTGGCCGATCTGTGTCTAAATAAACTAATAAGTAGTTTCAATATGTTATAGCTATAGGCCCCGCTTTCCAGCCCTAGAACCTAAATCAGGCCAGGGAAAAAGTTACGTTTGGCCGTACTGCAAACATAGTCGACAAGTATAGCACTAAGTGCTATAGTGCTACATGAAGCACCAGGCACTAAGGCAGGAGAAATTGAGAATTTTCAAGGTAAAAGCCTTCGCGCGCTGGGCTCGGAAGGAAAGAGTAAACGACGACGTGCTCCGTGAGGCCGTCGCCGAAATGCAAAAAGGATTGATTGACGCACAATTGGGCGGTGGGATTTGTAAGAAAAGGATTCCCGCATCTTCCCGAGGTAGAAGGGGTCGCGGTCGAACAATTGTGGCCTTTCAAGGCAACAAGCATACTTTTTTTCTGTTTGGCTTTGTTAAGAACGACACTGAGGATATCGACCGAACCGAACTTAAAGGGCTTAAGCAATATGCGCAACACCTATTTTCACTTGACGATGAACAGATTGCAAGACTGATAAACGAAGAGGATCTTTTTGAGGTTAAGTTGCAGTGACAAACGAAAGACTAAGACGTGAACTAGTAGAGGGCATGCAGGCCCTGAAGCGACTCGGTGCAGTCGATGGCGCAACAATGCGAGAGTTTGAGAAAGATCTTCTTGGGCCACCGCCTGACTATTCGCCAAAGAAAATCTTAGAACTTAGAGAAAGACATGATGTAAGCCAAGCAGTCTTTGCTGCTTTTCTTAATGTTAGCCTTTCCACCATTCAGAAGTGGGAACAGGGCCAAAAAGAACCGAGCACAGCAGCAAGCAGACTTCTGCAGGTCATTGACGAGTATGGTTTAGGCATCCTCGTACCTAAAAGTTCTCGCTCCAACCGTAGAACTATGCCTGCGTGAAGCGAAAAGTACGCCCCTGACGCGGCGTTTACCAAAATGCTCGTTTTTTTATTGGCTGCAAGTATACCCCGGAAGGACGACAAATACCGTCCGCACAAGCTGCAAGAGTCAGGACCTTTCCAGGATCTCGCAGCAGATGGCTGGAGAGAAATGCAGGTTAACGTTCAATCCGCACAATAAGTGCCTGTTCGTCGCTGTACACGATACCTTTTCGATCGAAACTCTCAACGACCTTTGCCAGCGCCAGTGTGCGTGGCAGAAGCGCATACGACGCCCCAAGCTCTTTTGCGTAGGCTCGAAATAGTGAAGTGGCCTCGAGATGAGAAAGATACTCCTTCATGAACGATTCGCCAATGAGAGTGTTCCTATCATCAATCAGAGGCTTGAGCTTTCCCTGTCCCTGCCATGTGATAAAGCCCCCCCAGTTGGAAATGGAAAAAATAGTCACCTCGCCTTCGGAGGAAGCGAACTGTTTAAGTCTCTCTACCGCTGCATACGGATAGTGGTCCATGCTCGGACCAAGGGTTCCTGTATACAAGGGAAGAGAATGTTGCCAGGTTGCCGCACCGAAAGAGCTAGCGCCTAAAAGCAAGAATGCCACAATCCCGTATCCTCCCGATAAGTCGCCCATACGGCCGAGGCGTCCTCGTAACGGCTTGTCCATAAAGTCAATGGCTGCGCGAAAACCACCGAAGGACTCAGGAAGCAGCCAAGCATAAACAATTGCAAGATAGGGCAGAAAGCGAATGGTTCTCATCGAAAAAATGCACAATCCAACAAGCAAGAACATCTCAAAGCAGCGCCAGTTTGAAGTATTTTTTTCGTGCCCCAAGAAAGCGCCAAAGATTACCACTCCAGCCATGAGGAGAAAGAGCGCTCCCTCCGGACTCTTAAAGTCAATCCCTTGCCACTCTGCGTGCAAAGACATGAAATAAGTGCTCGAACCAAGGGCTATGATACTTTCGTGTAGACTAACACCGTAGGGGTTAACGAAAGTTGCTGCCGCACACAGAACAAATAGCCCCAGCATTTTCCCTGTCAGAGCACTTGAGTGGCATCTCTCGGACAAAAGAAAAGCATCTGCACTCAAAGCAACGGGAAGCAAAAAAAGTGCCCCCAGCCCTATGACAAATGATGGGTGGCAATTGGCCCAGAGAGCAAACAGAATCGGGAAACCAATGTATAGTATTCGTAAGATAGAATTTAGTTTCTTGCGGTCACTCACATTCCGATAAACATGAGTGAGACCTGCCAGAAGAATGCTAAAAAACAAAAAACTCAAGATCACCGGGCGCAGAATGAAATGCACCGAGCCAAGTTTGAAACACAGCAAGCACGCAATACTCGAAAGAATAGCGGGGGTCCCGGGTGCACGAGAGAATATCTGAGGCAGCACCAAAAAGGAGAGCACAATAGCACCCATCGCACACCAATAGAGGAGCGGCCAGGAGCCGGTCTGAAAGACCCAAAACAGGAAAATATCGCTTAACCATTGGTCGCTCACCCATGGGCGGGTGTGAGGTCCGGCGAGAAACGGATCGAGAAAGGGGATGCGCCCATGCTTAAGAATCCACTCCCCGGTCCTCAAGTGCCAGCCCAAACCCGGATCATCCGCAAGATTTTGAAATTGGAATCGGCAAAAAAGCCAGAAACCGATCGCTACGGCGATATCGTGCACACCGATTCTCAGCCCTGTCATTTTCATTTTAAAACTCTATCACGCCGCTGAATTGAGGCGAGAGGGAATTTAGGAGGGAGTTCCCTCACGCAGGAACGTAAATCTCATATTCCCCAATCGAATCAATTTTTCGGAACTTGCCCTCTCGTATTGCGGAATCGTAAATCTTAAACGCGTATCTGCTCCACGGGCCAACTACCAAATAATCCGGCTTTGCCGCGAGGGGATCGTAATCAATTCTCACATCGGTGCGTCCTGAGTTCAATGCAACTGCATCGATATTCACCTGATCCGGTGGATAGTGAAACTTGCGGTTAAGAAGATAGAACAATTGAGCATCATACGTCTCAATTAAGGCATCTGATGGCGTCTGCTTATTAATGTACTCGGCAACAGCGAAAAGCTCGTTATTGTCATGGCGATGAACCCACAAGAAGCTGGCAGTATCACGGACGGTAAAAAGCGCCTGGCAGAAAACAAGAATAATCAAGGTGAGCACCATCGCCTACATCCTGAGGCGACCAGGAGATGCTATCAAGTCCCGGAACGCCGCCCGGCATCGCCTAAAATCAAGATCGTAGGTCCAGTCGCATAATACTTTGGCAATAAATGGAGCCCCCAGAATGACTGCCGGGGCCAGGTAGCGAGGAAAATTGACTGCCAAGAAAAGAAACCAAAGAAACCATGAACATGAAAGACAATAAAGAGCCACGGTCAACTCTCGCGGCTCTTTAAAAAAGTTAGGGGCCGTACAGAGTTGATAAGCATACTTAATCCCAAGAATCGCAAATGCAACTATGTACAGCCAACACGTTTTAGCTACATATTGAATATTGACTGCCCGTGTATTGAAATCAGTGACCAGCGCAAACACCTCATAGGCCCCCTGTGTTCCGCTACCGTCGGATACCATTCCCTTGCTAATGTAAGGGAGCGGCAAATATTCTAGTAATGACCAGGTGATATATGCCATGGCCCAAACTATTACGACACGCATAGCGCGAAGATTCGCGCTGGTCGTGCGCGAATCGGAGCTTGGAGCATACGACGAAATGCCAGGAGGGCACTTCGGAGTCAGGTATCTAGACAGCACACACCACAACAAGGCTCCTATCGCGGCGCACAGCACAAAAGGGCGAGTCTGAATCTTGGTGCTAAGAGCCAAGCCGAAAAACATCCCTGCAAGAATAAGAAGAATGGCCGAAGTGCCCCATCCTTTTCTGGAAGCTGAATAGCTATACATCAGGAATCCAAGAACAATGGCGAGGATAGCGGGCATCTCCCCCCAAACCTGTCCCCCAAGAAGCATGGGGTGCATGCGTGGATCACCTGAAAAAAGCAACAAAACAATACTAGTTCCAACAGCCACCCGCCTATTCCAAAGTTTTTCGGCAAGCAAAATCAACGATGTGACCGCGAGCAAAGACTGGCATCCAATCAGCGCGCGTGCTGCAACATAGCTATTACCGGATGCCAAGAACCCAAGAGCAGAAGGCAGAACAGTCGGCCACCCCGTCGACAAACGGGCCGTTGTCAGCTCGCCATTAATTAGGCACCCGTAGTGACCATGCTCGAGCAACGTCCGCGCAACACAAAAATTCCAGCCTTCGTCCCAGGAGATGGGGACCAAGAAGATAGCGAACGCAAGTAGAACTAGATTCAGTGCGCTTAGCGATGCTAGGACATTCATAATTACTCAACTCTCGCAGAATAAGGCCATATCAACATTGTGGTGCACATTCCTCTATTGTTCATTGGCCAAGCTGGCGAGTGCTTTACCAGCGAAGCATGCAGGATACTCTCAAGCAAGACAGAATATTCCCGCCAAGTTAGTGAAAGTCGACCCCCAAGGTCTTCAATCCCAGTTACAAACGCGCTGATATAAGTCGTTAAGTTTGGTTAGGTAGTCAGGTATTTGGAAATGCACCACATCTCGGCGTGCACAAGAACTAATCCTTGCAAGTTTATTTCGGTCGATAAATAGGCTGTCTATCATACCCGCAAGCTGACGAAAGTTTCCAACTTCAAAAAGGAGTCCATTCTCATCATGTCTAATTACTTCCGGAATGCCATCGACATTACTTGCGATTGTTGGGGTTCCAAGCGCCATAGCCTCAAGTAGGATTCGGCCAAAGGGTTCCCAACGGGAAGGGAGAATATTGATGTCGACGGCGGCAAGGAGGCTCGAAATATCCGAACAAAATCCATAGAATGTGACCTGTCTTTCTATATTCAGTCCAATAGATAGCTCCTCTAAATGTTTGCGCTCACTTCCATCGCCGACAATAAGCAGGTGTATGGGCACTGCGGCTTCCGCTAC
>CAZPBV010000095.1:4587-10709 GCA_964584675.1 uncultured Bdellovibrionales bacterium | reverse complement strand
GGGCATCCCATAGTGGTGGCTTCCCCCGGGCTGATAGCAGATGGAACTGTTGATACTTTGCGAAAACCATTTAAAGACAGGGTTTTCTTTGTTGAGCAAGATAACTGGGCGCTCCCTGCGTTCGAAACCTCTTTAACGGAGGCGCTGTCGTGGGCGCCGCGAGTGAGGAAAGTTCTTGCTTAACGAGAAGTGTCTTGAATTCGGCAAAATACTGTAATAATCGCTCCCCCCATTAGACCTAGTCCCAACAGGATCAACTTCTGTGTACCCCCCTGGTACTTTAACTGAACAGAAAAGTGACCGTTTCCGCACGGGACTGCTAGGAAGCCGGGGGTGACCCACAGGGTGGCGGTAGGTTGACCATTGAGGGCGGCCTGCCAGTTTGGGTGATAGCCGGTTTTTAGAAGCAAATAGTCGCCAGTGCTGCATATTCCGTGAGCCCTATACTCCTGGGCGTCAGCTTGGTCTATCGATTCCAGCGTGGACGTTCCATCCCTCCCCCCAGGCATAGAATTTAACGATTCTTGGGCGATGGTGGGTAG
Organism: uncultured Bdellovibrionales bacterium; assembly: GCA_964584675.1. Classification (GTDB taxonomy): domain Bacteria; phylum Bdellovibrionota_C; class UBA2361; order UBA2361; family JBGSMV01; genus CAZPBV01. The sequence continues at coordinate 10,167 of CAZPBV010000095.1, read as the reverse complement.
CGACTGGTAGTCCGGGTGATTTGATAAAAGTCCCAGTTCTTTCGCGTCGACCATAGGCGAGCGTACCCAGGCCTGCATAAAATGTGACCTACTCTCAGGTGTGTCAGAGGTTGGCACTTGAAAGGTGAGCTTATAAATTCCAAGGGGAGCGCTGCCCGGATATTCGTACAAGACAAATCTGCCAAACTGATGTCGCAATTCAAGAAACGGGGGCGCTCGCCATGAGGAGGGGGCTACCGTATAGCGCACATTGAACAGTTGGTAGTGACTTTGGCGAGAGGGGTTGAAGTCAAACAGCACATCTCCAGAGAGTCCATAGGCGTGATACAGCATGGAAAGGGTTTGTAAACCTTCACCAAGCAAGACATCCCGTAAAAGCAGGTTTTGCCCCACCTTAAGCTGCCGCGCCCATGTGTCTTCCATGCCGACATGAATGTAGCCCCGTGGGAGAGTTTTGAGTTCATTGACGAGTGATGAGAGGTCAGGATCTTCTCGCTGTGCGTGGAGAGCTTCCTCATACCAAGAACGTGCTTTTTCCATGCGGTTGGCGCGTTCCTTATATATAGGGACAAGGAGGGCCCCCAGGAGAGGTAGGGCAAAAGCTGGCCACCTAAAGAGAGTTTCGACGCCGTAGGCAATGGCAAAGAGACCAAAGGCGTGAACAAGGACTATAAGTCTATGGATATGGAAAGTGCTCAAGACAGGGGTGTCTTGCATGAGAGAACCCCATAGATCCCAACCGCAAAGGAGCAAGATCCAAGCGATGAAGCAAGCGAGAAGTGGGAGACGAGGAAGCTGCAGGCCGCCGCCAGAGTGTTTGGCGGTCCCAAAAAGAAGGGCGCTGAGGCCAATGAAGACGGCGATGGTGATTGATGGGAATCTCGCCATATCAAAGAGATCCCCACACCAAAAGTTATCAATTACCCAAGATAAGCCATGGCCGGAAAATTTCCACAGTGGCTCGTGAATACTTCGGTGTAAATAGGGTCCATCAACGAGAATGACGACCCACTGGTAAGCGGTAATAGCGAGTGCGCCACAACCATACACGAGAAGTCGAAAAAGTCCGGCCCGGGTCCATAGCGGAGGTGACGTTAGAAAGAAAATAGCCAGGGAAAGGGCGAGCCCGACCGCGCAAACAAGGTGTGAGCCACAAGTCAAGAAAGTAAATAGCAACCCCCAGCCCAAAAATCGGCGATGAAACATGTACTGATAAGAGAAGCCAAGAGCCGGGAAAAAAAATGCCATTCCCCATAGTTGGGTGATAATGCCGCCGGTCCCCCAGGTGAAATTTTGTAATCCCAAACCATAGTCGCCTGCTTCAGATATACCGATACTGAGAAGTCCGGCATAGGCGCCAGCGACCCAACTAAAACCAAGCAATCGGCACCCTAGAAGCACCGACCATGGAAGCAGGCAGGCGAGAAGGATGGTTGACCAACGAAGCAACGCCTCAAGCTCAATAGCGCCGGAGAGTACTCGGTAGATGAGGTAAAGAACGAGATGGGGAATATGCTGATAGGTCCGAAATAGGGGGTATCCAAATGGGCTCAAGTCATACCAAAAGTCTACCGGGTTGCCGCCGTGTCTCACCACCGAGTCCAATTCCTTCAATATGGAAAGATGTAGGGTGAGATCGCTCATGTGAGCGGAAGGCCCATCAAAAAAGAAACTAAAGAATGACAAAATCCATAAGCTTGCAAGAGAACAAAGTGCTAGGCCTCCCAGGAACGAATATTGTTTCATTGAGCTGCCGAAACGGAAGAACTATTTGAGTTAGACGAAGAGTTTAAGAGGCTCAAATTGTGCTCGGCAAACCCCTTTAGTTGGCTGAGTTGAGTAATTGCTTGCAAGTAGTATGGCAGGGCGTCTTGGGGCAAACCCTGCAACTGTAAGGCCCATCCTAACCCGAATAAAGCCAAGGGATCGTCTTTATCCTGTTGAAGGGCTTCACGCAGAACCTGGGTCGCTTCTTGTAACTTGGTAGAGTCTTTACCGGCCACAGCTACCAAATTGAGTCCTCGCCGGGCATAGCTGAAACTTGGAGTGGAGGGGCGTTGACTATAGTCAGCGAGAAGCAAAACTCCAATAGATAGACAGCTTGAAAGGACAAATAGCAGTATCCGCATGTTACTCACCATTCCAGGAGGAACGTATACTCAGAAAGGTTATACCGAAAGACATTGAAAATGTCCTCGTGCAAGCCAGGGGCGGCATTTCGGAGGCTAGCCCGGACTTATTTCTCTGTGGGGGGAAGTCCAGGGTAGGGAACGGTCGATTAAGGTCCTTAAAATGGTACAATACGCTTATGACGGCTCATCATGTAACGAGTTCTTCCGGAAGGCTTGATGCTATTTCTCCTTGTCGGGTTGCGGCAACTCACAGTCGTCCGCCTATTGAGCTATCAGTGGTTGATTTTGGCGGGAAGGGACATCAGCCGGTGATTTGTCTACCAGGGACCGCCGAAATGCCGCATGATTTTGGGGCTCTTGCGTTTCCGCTTGTTGATGCCGGACATCATGTTTTGAGTTTTCATCAGCGGGGGACCTTCAAGTCGGGACGTAATCCTGATGATCGCGATTATGCGCCAGGGGAAATGGTGAAGGATGTCGGTGTTGTTTTGGACAACTGTGTTGGGACAGGAGACAAGGCAGTCCTGGTCGGTTCGAGCGTTGGCGGCATACAGGCGCTTCTTTTTGCGGCTTTTTTCCCACATCGAGTGCGAGGTGTAGTGTTACTAGATGCAGCACCCGATATAGATTCGCGTCGATTACAAACTATTAGATCTGTAGTGGGGCGTACTTGTGGAACGGAAAATGAAGCGCGAAGTAAGTTTGGGAAATGTCCACAATCTGATGGTAATGATTACCTCGCCCGTCGCAAAGATGGGTCCTGGGGTTTTGATATTGATGAGCGTTTGCTTGATATGGTTAATGCAGAGCTTTATGCGCGCTGTAAGTTGGTTGCTCCCTTTGTTACGTGTCCTTTTTTGTTGCTCAGGGGACAGCGAAGTAGTTTGGTGTCTCGAGAGGCGGCTGAGGAGTTTCGTGCCTGCTTTAAAGACTCGTGCCAACTGACCATTGGTGAGGTACCAAATGCAGGGCATCGAGTGCTTGTGGACAATCCGCAGGCGGTGCTGGAGAGTATCACCAAATTTTTGGGTCAGTTGACCTCATAAGGCTTCAAGAAAGGCACCTATTCGACGAAGCGCCTCGTTCAACTTTCTAGAATAATCGGCGTCCAATAGTGCTTGGGCTGGATCCAGTGCCAAACGAACGTACTCTCTCCCGTCTGCGGTAATTATGGCCGCAAGACTGACGGGGTACTCGCCCCAGGTTGAGTAGCCACTATCTGGTGTCATGAGCGCCTTTTTGAGCGCCAAACCCAGGTGAGATGATTCGGAGAAGTAAAAGGCAATAATGGATTTTTCAAAACGTACCGTGGGTGTTGCGTCAACGAGTAATTGAACTTGCGGATAACGTCTGAGAGTCGTGACTATGTTCTCATGGAGAGAGTCCACAGTGTTGCATCGAGTCGAGTCTCGGGGGGTCTCTTGGAGTGCTATAGCGAGGGAAGCAATTTCCGGGGTAAGAGCAATTTCACTGGACATGAGGTTAAATGCCGTCACCCTACCGGTGTCAGTGGACGCGAGCCCATAACGGGGCAGCGCAAAGGAGTTGTAGGTTTTCGACAATTTTTTGACAATTGGGAAAAGGCCCCTGCGAAGAATCAGCGCTCCGGTGCCAAGCAGGGCTCCCAGAACTTTGCCGCCAGTTAGCAAGATGCCGTCGCACCTTTCTAAGGTGTTCTGTGTACCATACTGTTCCATGCCCAGTCGTCCAATCCCTTGGGAATCATCAAGTATGATTATGGGGGCATGCGCCTTTCTCAGTGATCGAATTGCAGAGCACATGTCCCTAAATGGGAGGACTCGCCCGCTGCTCGAAATAGTGGGAATAACAACCATTGAGACTGCGGTGTCTCGCACATAGATGAGTAACTCGTCAGTGAGCTCAGCATCGGTTTTATGGCGACTGGTAAAGTGATGAATGAGCTTAACCGCGTAGGGGCCAATGTCCACAACCTGTTGTGCCGGGGACGAGCGATAGCTCCAAATGTCTATCATGGGCTTAAAATTTCCCGACTGTCCAAGAGGGTCCTTGCCTTCAAGAGCGGCGGGAAGGGTCTTTCCGGTATCAAAAAAACTCACCATGACTGATTCTCGAGGAAGATTCAGGGCGGAGATAAATTGGAACAACGCTAACGAGGAATTATCAGAAAAAAGACACTCGCTGGATTCCGGGGCAATATCGTAGTAGGCGCAAAGCTCCTGAAAACACCGCAGGGATACAGCGGAAATTATTTTTTCTGTAAGTGCCAAGTCACCCTGTTTTATCAATTGAGAAAGTCTTTTAGCTATAACCCACGCCGCTCGCGCCGCGTTCACCGAAGGAATTCCAAGGGTGGCCGAGTTAAAGTGTAGAGGCGCCAGATCATTAAAGTAACGGGAGCGAACCCCCAAAGTGGCAGCACGACCTTGATCAAGTTCAAGCGGGCCAAGAACACTTCCGTTCCATGAAAAACGGGCCAGGTCGCTATGGGTTAGACACGAGCTGCAATGAGGATTAGAAGTAGTAACCCGCTCAAGAAGCGCTTCTTGCTGGGCGGAAGAGAGGTTATCTAGTTGGAGATATGTCTTGGTTTCCTCCACGGAATTTTTTGAAAGTTCGTTCATCACACCTCCCTTTCAAGGACCTCAAGGAGGTAATCAACCTTCTCAGCATAGTTGCTATCAAGCATGCAGGCTCTTGGATCGAGGGCTATCCTCATGTAATCGCGCTTATCGGCTGTCACAATAGCCGGTATCGTAATTGGCAATGAGTCCCATGGTCCAGAGCCGGTACGAGGAGACGAAAGCATTTCTTTTAATTTGGAGCCTCCGCGCGGATGGTCATTCAGGTAAAAGCTCACGATGCTATCTACAAAACGAACGTCCGGAATTTCGGCGTCAAGAACGGTAAGGTGACGTGTTTGTCTTAGGCGGCCGACAATGTGTTCTCGAAGTGCGCGGAGCTTCTTAAATGCCTGTTCGGGGAGAGGAGATTGCAAGGCGGCGACAAGAGAAGCAAGCTCTGGAGTCTGAGCGTATCTTGGGGCGGCACTATTTGCAGATTGTATTTGAGTCGCGGACTGCGACATATATCCATATCGGCGAGCCCTATAAGAAAGTATGCTGGCAGCAAATGAGAATGCCCCTGGATAGTCACGATCTGATCGAATTTGGCCTTTATCGCAGCTGGAATGGAGTTGTCCATCGGTGTTGCCTTCCCGGGGGGAACCAGCGGACACTCTCGACACCGTCTGGGATAAACTTTCATTAAAATCTGCCCGGCTCTGTCCCAGCCGGTTACGCTGAACAAGAATGGCTCCTGAGCCCATGAGGGCCCGGCATACTTTAGCTCCCGTTAGAATAACACCGTCGGCAACATCCCATAGACTAAAATTTCCATTTTTGTCATCGTGATAACGGTGACGTTCAAGACGCACCAAACCTTGACAATCGTCGAGAAGGATAAAGGG
>CAZPBV010000095.1:0-4577 GCA_964584675.1 uncultured Bdellovibrionales bacterium | reverse complement strand
AGGCCTCACGGCCTTGTCGGCACATGTCACGGACAGCAAGGCGTCTTCCTAACCGTGTGACCGTTGGAATAATTACAAGTGAAGCTCTATGTCGAGAGGCGAGGTCGCATATTTCTGCGCTTAACGTTGGGTCCGGACGATACGCATTGGCGTAGTGGTGGATGAGGTGAATTTGAAATGGTCCAATATCACTATGGTGTGGACGGACCTTCTCGTGATTCCTCCAAATATCAATGGCCGGTTTGAAATTATTTGCCAAGAATTCCGGATTCCTGCCTGAAAGGGCGTCAGGCATGACTCGTCCCGTGTCAAAAAAGGTGAGTATGTGATCACCCTTGCGAAGGGGTAAATATGACATGAGTTGGAATATTGCCATCGTAGCATTGTCGTCAAAGAGAGCCTCTGACTCGTCAAGAGGCACTCCATAGTAGCCGCATAGTGTTTCAAAGGCCTTCCAGGAAACATGGCGCGTGATAGTTTCAAGCGCCTGGCAGTCATGCTCGGCCGCGCGCTGCGCCATATACCGCGCAACCAAATAAGCAGTTTTTACGCTCTCACGCAGCGGAATGCCTACCGTTGCCGAATTAAAAGCCAGGGGTTCCATTGCGTCGTATGAGACGTAGCGGACCCCCTTCTTGATGGCGGTAGACCTGTCGGCAATGAACTCTCCCAAAGCCGATCCGTTCCAACAAACTTCCTTCCATGAGTCAGGCGGAAAACATGAACGCACAGGCAGAGGGGCGAGTTGGAGAAATTGCGAGAGAACCGCGTCCTCTTCCTGATGCGTAAGGGCATTGACATTGAGGTATTCGGAAGTTTCCTTACAGTCCACCATCTGATACCGTACCGGAGGGTATTAAGAATGTCCGAAAGTAACCCTCAGAGGAACAATTCTGAGGGAGCATGCGATACTGGCCGCAAAAACGGCCAAAATCGGTCAGATCTTGACCATCATCGAGCGTTTTCATAGGCGGCCAGTATAACATAGGACGCATCGTACATGAGCTTTTTAGATAACATCAGAGCCTTTATTTTTGATCTCGATGGATTGCTTGTCGACAGTGAGCCTGTCTACCGCAAAGTGTGGCAAACAGCCTGTCGGGAATGTGGCTATGAAATGAGCGACGAGGAGCATCTAGAGCTGCTTGGGCGCGGGCGTCGCGGCGCGCTCGAACATGTGCGGGCGCGGGCCGGAGATGATTTTCCACTTGAAAGATTGGAAAAATTGTTACCGCAAGTGGAGGCCAAGCTCTTTAATAGTGTGGAGTTGAAGCTGAAACCCGGCGCTCGCGAAATTTTGGATGAGCTAGATTCCCGTCAAATAAAACGCATCATTGCAACTTCTACAAACCGTGAAGCTGCCACTATTCGGATAAAACGCACAGGACTCGATCAATACTTTGCCCACATGGTCTGCGGAAGCGATGTAGCCCGTAATAAGCCGGCGCCGGATATTTTTTTAAGAGCTGTTGAACTTTTGCAAGAAAAAGTTCAACAGTGCCTTGTGCTTGAGGACTCCGAGTCGGGCCTTCAGGCTGCACATGCGGCGATGATACCCGTTATTTGCATCCCCGATCTAAAGGTACCAAGACCAGAGGTTTTAGCCCTTGCCCAAGGTGTATGTAATTCGCTTTCTCAATTTATTGAAGAAAACTTTTGAAATTGCTCCCAAGAACGGAGTCCTGCTACAGGTTACTTGCCTTCTGATCGCGTGTTTCGGTATGAGCTTGTTCAACAAGTTTGACTTGTGAGAATGTTGTGCGTCCGGCTACATTTCGTCCGTGAATAGCGACGAGCACCTGTCGGAGCTGATCAGAAAGCAGACCAACGGTAAGTGTCACCCCGGATAACCCAAGAAAGGTTAATGCGGCCAAGAGAAGGCTAAATGAGTTGGCAAAAGCCGAGGCAACGATGCTCGTGCCCCCCAAACATGCAAACACAATGGCAACCAGCAGAAAGATTTTGAGGGGATTATAAAACAGAATAGCCTGTACGATATACTGCAAGGTGCGGAGCGAATCTTTGAGGAGCCGTACTTTGGCTTTACCTACGCGGGCATGATAATCGATTGGCACGTAGGTTACGTAGCGGCCTGTCAATAGATAGGCCAGAGTTTGGGAAGTTGTGAAACTAAAGGTATTACAAAGTTGATCAAAGTAGGTCAAAACGGTGGACCGGGAAAATACGCGCAGGCCCGAATTAATATCAGGTATACGCTGCCCCGAAGTGAATTCAACCATAGCCCGCAGTAACCAGCGAAGCGGGAGCTTAATCCAAGACTCTTCGTAGTGCTTCCCTCGACGTTGTCCGACGACCATATCAAAGCCCTGCTGATACGTTTCAAGCAGGGTCGGAATCAGCTCGATTGGATAAGTGCCATCGGCGTCAATAATTACTATCGTATCGTAAGAGGCTGCTGCAATACCGTCCTTGAGCGAGCGGCCATATCCCGCATTCTGCAAATGTCGAATAACCTTTGCGCCCTTCCCTCGGGCAATAGCGCCGGTATTATCAGTTGAGCCGTCATCGACGACAACCAATTCGACCACTAGATTTGGTATCTTCGAGAGGACCTCACTGATACGATCAAGTGTCTGTCCAATGGCTTGTTCTTCGTTAAGGGCGGGAATGACAACCGAAAGCATATTCGCAATACAGATTAGTGAACTCCTTTTATATCCGAGCGCGAGGACTTAGTCACGCATGTGCAAAATGCAGGCAGATTTGCGAAAGAATTAACCGCCGGAACTAGAGCGCATCCGGAAATATCCGGATGTGTTCTAGTTAAATAGCCAGGAATATCAAGTTGTTAATGCCTGGCTCGGGAGCGCTACTGGATCTCAAAACTTGCATAATTCTTATGCAAGATGGGAGTCAATTCCTGAGCGAGAATATCAGCGACCCTGCCCGCGCCGATATTATTGAAATGCATAATATCGTAAAAAATCTCAGAATTTTTTGGAAGTAGGTGGGCTAAGTCAATAACGTCCACACTCATATCTCGACCAATCTGACGAGTCACGTCGTTATATGCTTCAAGTACACGCCACCAAGTTTTGCCGTTCCATTTACCGTAATGGGCCGTTTCTAAGTTTACATTTGTTAACGGATCCTTGCCCAAGCCCAGCAGCAATGGTTGGGTAATGAGCACCGGTTGAATACCATTCGAGCGTGTCAATGAAACTAAAGAAACTACTCGTTCCTTAAATGCGGGAATATACTCTTGACGGTGTTGGTCGACAATTTCTTGAATCTCGTCATCGGTAGTATCGACATGGCCAATACCACGTAAGTCAAGAGCGCCATGGATTACATTTTGACTCTTGGATTTATATACTCGCATCAAGTTGAGAATTGTGGATGGAACTTCGAAACTAAAAAAGTAGTCGTATGCTTTCCTTGATAGATTTTGAAAATCTATCGGCGTCTGTGCAGAAGCCATCTCCAGGGTTTTCCAAGAATCAGAGAGAGAAGGAAGTCCTCTGTCGTAGTCACTCTGAGTTTTTAAACCAATGTCGTTTATTCCAAACAAAAATAAAGCTATTTTTGGCTTAACTCGAAAGAGGTAATCTCGTAATAGAACGAGGTGACCATATGTCGTGTGGCCATCAAGTCCGGCATTATTGAGCCATACCTTGTCAAAGCGGGAACTGAGCTGCTGCCCTAAGAGAGCGGGCCAAGTCCTGTTGTCGGACAGATAGTAACATTCGGTAGTACTCCCACCAACTGTTATTATGGAAAGATAGCTTGAAAGGTCCAATGGAGGATTTGGTCCCCTAAAACCCAGCGAGTTGCGAGAATGCATGATAACATCATCAAGGTGGGGAATATGCTTGTCATTGTGCATTACTTGCACAACATCGGTCGGCAGAATGATCTTGTCGCCCTTAAGACGCCAAGAAAACGGATTATAGAACCTCAATACTATTTCGCACACTATCACCGCTGCAATTAGGCCGGCGAATATGATAACAATACGTGACAAGATAATAGATCCAATGCGCGTCAAAGAGGCTATGGGGCACCGTGAGGTTCCCGTAGAGGCTGGTAGTTCTCTCTGATAAGGAAAGTCACCGGCGGTCTTCTGTTCGTATGGCTCCCTTCCTTGATTAGCAACATTCATAGCAGATACGCCAATACTCAGTGTGACTCAAACGCAGCTTCGGCCCATGTCTCTTGGGGTGATTCTCTCAGGCTAGGCATCGAGGATAATGGAGGACGAATTTCGTGAGGCAGTTGGTAAAGATCAAGACACTGCGCGCTTAAACGTTCCAGTGAAAATTGAGATGAGGCAAATGCGTGACCATTCTTGCCAAGGTGTTCTTGGATGTCTTTGTGGGAAAGCAATGTACAACAATCATGTATGAGCCCCGTCATGTCATCAGGTAAACGTCCGAAGCCTGTGTGGCCATGCCGAAAGGCCTCTGAGGTACCCCCGACCAGTGTCGTAACCACAGGCCGATGCAAGTACTGCGCTTCGATGAGCACGTTCGGCAGTCCCTCCTGCTCGGAAGTGAGGAGAAGCATATTCGCTGCCTGAATTATTGCCGGAATGTCATGACGGGCGCCGAGTAAAT
>CAZPBV010000094.1:8638-10714 GCA_964584675.1 uncultured Bdellovibrionales bacterium | reverse complement strand
TCGGCGTAGGTCAGACAGCGGCGCACGCTCGCCTCGCCCCAGAACGATAAGGCAATGTGATTATCGCAAAACCTCAGCAAATTCTGGGCAAAATTGAGCTCAGCCTCGGGAAAAAACCTTGCGCCGGGCATGCGGGATGGATTCTCAATGGTGGCTCCGGAATGAGCGGATACCAGAATATCACAAAAAGAAAAGCACTCCTGCCAGAACGCTTCCGGTTCCGCGATTGACCACGCATATAAAGAGTCAATATCAGGAAGCGGCAACCGACTGCGCTCCGCGACTGTTTGCATGAACCTTGTCACATTGGCATTCGCCATGCGTTGAGGCGGCGGTTTCCAAAGAACGGGAGAATTCATGCGCGGATCATTTTCCTATAACAACTAATTTTGTGCTCAGATACTCGGCGAGACCCTGCCATCCGCCTTCCCGCCCATATCCCGATTGCTTAATGCCTCCAAAAGGCGCCTGAACAAGAGACAAGACAGCATCATTCAGGCCGACCATACCAAACTTTAGATTTTCTATCACTCGAAAGGCGCGGGAGATGTCCTGGGTAAACACGTAGCTGGCAAGTCCGAAGTGAGTATCGTTTGCCAAGGTCATGGCGTCCGTCTCGGTTACAAATGTTTGAATCGTAGAGACCGGCCCGAAGATTTCCTCTTGGACAATCCGCATGGAAGGCGTCACCTTTTGGATAATGGTCGGATAAACGAATAAGTTTGGCGGTTCTCCCTCGCATTCTTCCGGCAGACCGCCCAAAACGAGTTCTCCACCTTGTTGGATTGCGTCTGCCACGAGTGCTCGTAGTCTTTGCCATGCTTTGGCGGAGATGAGGGGGCCTATATCGGTGTCGGGATCTAAGCCATTGCCTACATGGAGACGGCGAGACGCGGCTGCAAACCGTTCCGTGAAATCGGCGGCCACCTTCTCATGAACAATAAAGCGATTAACGGCGATACAAGATTGCCCGGCATTACGATACTTCGCATAAACGGCAGCAGCAACTGCGCGGTCCAAGTCGGCGTCTTGGAAGATGAGAAACGGTGCGTTCCCCCCAAGCTCCAAGGTGAGTTTCTTTATTGTTGCTGCTGACTGCTCAATCAGGATTTTGCCAACCTCCGTTGACCCGGTGAAACTGACTTTTTTTACCGTCGCAGAATTCATGAGCGCAGAGCCGATGATTTCAGGACGTCCCGTTAAGACATTAAAGACTCCTGGCGGCAAACCCGCCTGTTCACAGGCCGCCGCCAACGCAAGAGCGGAAAACGGCGTCTCTTCTGCCGGTTTCGCAATGAAACTGCAACCGGCCGCCAGGGCAGGCCCCAGCTTGCGGGCAATCATGGCGATGGGGAAATTCCATGGGGTTATACCGGCGCACACACCAAGCGGCTCTTGGAATACAAGAATGTGCTGCCCGTCAGATGTTGTTGGCATGGTCTCACCGTATGCTCGGCAAGCTTCTTCAGCAAACCACTCAAGGTACTGGCACGCGTAAATGATTTCCTTTTCAGATTCCTTCAAGGGTTTCCCCTGTTCTAGAGAAAGAATTCTGCCGATCTCAGGTAGATGCTGGCGCAATTTCGAAGCAATTTCCCGCAAAAACTGCCCCCGTTGTTGAGACGAGATGGTCTTCCAATCTGCGAACGCGCGCGCACTTGAGGTAATTGCCGCATTGACTTCGGCTTGTTCGCAACTTGGAACGGAGCCAATGACAGCCCCGCTGGCAGGATTGTGCACAGCGATGGACGCGTTCGATGCTGCGGCAAGCCACTGTCCGTCGATATAGCAGTGCTGCTTGAAAAATGGACTTGTCATAGCTGCTAAGAGATATAACCCGAAAACAGTCCTAAAGAAAAATGGGCAATAAAAAAACGTTCTGAAACCAGTTTTCGTGACAATTATTTCATTAAGGTACTTTGCAGCTTCCAAAATTCAGGATAAACGAAAGAGTGAATTTGAAGTGCTGCGGAGTAGCATCGCTCAAGTTTTTTTTGTTTCTCATTCGTGCACGGTTTCATTAAGACTGCGTTAAGGCGGGCATGTATAAGAAGAGTATAATTTTTTGCGGTTTTT
>CAZPBV010000094.1:0-8628 GCA_964584675.1 uncultured Bdellovibrionales bacterium | reverse complement strand
TTTGTGTTTGGCTGTCCTGCTTTTGGTTGTTTGGGGCGCTTTTCGTGTTCCTCCTTTTACCGCGGTGGAAGTCCTCGCTTCGGACGGGTCAGCTGTCAAGGATGCTCCTCGTGGAGATTCCCAAGCTGGAGATTACGGCGCTAAACCTTCAGGGGTCTATGCTTCGCTTCCGGTGGATAAGGGAGTGTTTGACGATGGGCAGGCAGCTTTGTGGGATCTTAACATCATAGACCACTTCCATTACTTTGGTCCTCCGCAGAGGGCCAAGGGGCATCAGCCCGAGCAGCCAATCAGATTTTCGCACATCACCCATGTTCAGCAAAACAAGATGGATTGTCAGTATTGCCACTGGTCCGTCGCGAAGGCCTCCTATGCGGCTATTCCTGAGGTTGAGGCTTGCATGGGATGTCACAAATTAGTTCTTGGGCAGACGCCTGAGCAGCAAAAAGAGATTGCGAAAATTAAAGACTACTTCGATAGAGGCGAGCCCATTCCATGGAAGAAAGTTCATGTTATGCCCAACCATGTGAACTTTAACCATAAGCGTCATGTTGCAGGCGGTGTCGCCTGTCAGGAGTGTCATGGTCTGGTGCCTAATATGCAGGCGGTTGAGAGAGTAAGTTCTATGAAAATGGGTTGGTGTCTTGACTGTCACCGTCAGCGCGGCACCAGCATCGATTGCTATGTGTGTCACCATTAAATCGGTGGGCGAAGTGAGAGATTTTTGAGAACAGGGATGCAGGAGACATGGCGTTAGATCGAGAAGGGTTGCAAGCAGAGGGTTCCGCGGAGTTGAAGGAGCATATTGACGGCGGAGGAAAGGTAACTCGCCGCAAATTTCTGAAGATTTTGGGCGCTTCTTCGGCTCTGGGCGTGGCAGGCTGTGCCGATAATGCAGACCAGAAAGTGTTCCCCTTTGTAAAAGGCGACGTTGATCAGATTCCCGGCGTGGCGGTGTGGTATCACTCGACATGCACCGAGTGCACTGCCGGGTGCGGTATCCAGGTGCGCACACGTGAGGGCCGGGCGGTGAAGGTTGAGGGTAATCCGAATCATCCGGTGAACAAAGGCGGGTTGTGCGCCCTCGGGCAGTCCGCGTTGCAAAGTCACTATGACCCGGACCGGGTGCGGCAGCCGTTGAAACGATCAACGAATGAGAGAGGCGAGACAGTTTTTGAGCCAGTGGGCTGGGACGTTGTTTATGGCGAGATAGCAAAGGCTTTACAGGAATCATCAAAGAGCAAGGCCCTCGTTACCGGAGAAGTGAGTGGTGCGCTGGAAGATTTGATGCGTCGGTTTTGCAAGGACTCATTTCAGGTTGAGCATGTTGTTTTTGATTCTTTGCAGCCGACTTCTCTTGCTCGAGCTTGCGAACTTACTTTTGGTGCATACGGAATTCCGCGCTATGCTCTTGAGAAGGCTGAAGTTATAGTTAATTTTGGCGCCGATTTTATGGAGACCTGGGTGTCTCCCGTTGAGATGGCGCGCGGTTGGTCGCATGGCCGGCGAACTGAAAAACCAGTGAAGGTGGTACATATCGAGCCGCGTCTTTCCCTAACGGGGGCGAGCGCCGATGAGTGGCTCAAAGCTTATCCCGGGACGGAAGTTCAAATTGCCCTGGCTATTCTCAAAGGTCTCTTGGCGCAAGGGCGCGGAAAGAACTTATCAGACGATGTGCTCGCTGAGCTGCATGCGCTCGTGAAGGGGGTATCGGCGGAGTCGGCGGCAGTTGCCTCGGGTGTGCCTCAAGAGAAGATATTGTTGATGATTGAGCTTCTCAATGGTGCGAAGCGTTCCGTGGTTTTGAGCGGTGGCGCGGCAGCTGCAACCATGGATCCGCTGCCCCTGCATGTTGCCGTAAATTTTATTAATGCGGTGCTAGAAAACGTCAATGAAACAGTCCTTCTTTCTCAAATGAGGGTGCCTCGCACGTCACTCGCTAAAGTGAAGGAACTGATATCGTCCATGAAAGAGTCCAAGGTGGGTTTGGTGTGTGTTGGTGGCGCCAATCCGGTCTTTACGCTCCCGGCCGATATGGGTTTTGAGTATGCCCTTAAGAATGTGCCTCTGGTGGTAAGCTTTTCGTCGCATCTCGATGAAACGGCTCGTCTGGCTCACTACATATTACCGGCTAGTTCAAGTTTGGAGAGTTGGGGAGATGTGCGCCCCTTTACGGGGAACGCTTCGTTGATTCAGCCGGCCATGCTTCCGATATTTGATACTCGTCCGCTCGGCGATATCTTGCTTCAGATCGCTTCCAAAGCCGGCAAGAAAATGAAGCTGGGCTCTGATGAGGTTAAAGATTTTCAGGCTTATTTGAAGGCAAGTTGGAAAGAGATTCATTCGTCCTCCGGGGTGGGCGATGATTTTGAGCGATTTTGGCTGGAATGCGTGGAGCGCGGGGGATATTTTCGGGCGCCGCAAGAAGAGAGGCCAAAAGTCAAGATCGATCGCGCTGTCTTTAAGGAGGATTTTTTATCTGCCTCTTTTGGCGCACGAGGAGCGGAGGATTCTGATCTGGTTCTTTTCTTATACCCCTCTGTTAAATCGTTTGATGGCAGAGCCGCGAATCGTCCGTGGCTGCAAGAGCTTGCCGATCCTCTGACTCAAGTTGTTTGGGACATGTGGGCCGAAATTCATCCAGACACAGCGAGCAAATTCAATCTGGAACGAGGCGACCTCATTACGGTTGGTAACGACTTTGGGAACATGAATCTTCCTGTGTATGTTACTCCTTATGTGAGCCCTCATATTATAGCAGTGCCGATGGGACAGGGGCACTCCGCATATGGGCGTTTTGCGCAACAAGTTGGCGAGGGAGTGCCAACTACTATGCTTATTGCGGGCGATGTGCCCAAGGGGTCTGGAAATGTGGCTCTCGTTAGCACCAGAGTGAAGATTGCGCGTGCTCGCGGTCGCGCAAAGTTGGTAACGGTTCAGGGAAGTGATAGCCAGCAAGGCCGTGAGTTGGCGCGCACTGTTTTTGCCGCCGCTGTTTCTGCCGCCACAGAGGGAGTAGCGGCAAACGGCGGTAAGCAGTGGGTCAAGGAAGAAGGTCATGGGGGCGAGGGGCATCATGAGCATGCCCACCACGCGCCTAAGCAGATGTATACTCAGAGGGAACACCCTATTTATGAGTGGGGAATGGCCGTTGATTTGTCAGCGTGTACGGGCTGTTCGGCCTGTGTCGTGGCTTGTTATGCCGAGAATAATATTCCAGTTGTTGGGAAACAGCAGTGTTCGAAGGGGCGTGAGATGACGTGGCTTCGGATAGAGCGTTACCATGATGGAACTTCCGAGGAGGCTCAAGTGAGCTTTCTGCCTATGATGTGTCAGCAGTGTCATAACGCGCCTTGCGAGCCGGTGTGTCCGGTCTATGCGACCTATCACAATGAAGAAGGTCTTAATGCAATGATTTACAACCGCTGTGTGGGCACTCGTTATTGTTCGAATAACTGCTCCTACAAGGTAAGGCGTTTCAACTGGTATGAGTATCGCGAACCTGAGCCTTTAACATGGCAGCTTAACCCCGATGTGACCAAGCGGATTGGGGGGATGATGGAGAAGTGCACTTTCTGTGTGCAGCGTATTGTTGAGGCAAAGGACAGGGCTAAGGATCTTGGGCGCCTGGTGCAGGATGGAGAGGTCCAGCCAGCCTGCGTGCAGAGTTGTCCCACCAAGGCATTGACATTTGGGAACTTGAAGGACCCAAACAGCGCAGTGTCGCATAAGAGTCATGATAAGCGAGCCTATAAAGTGCTTGATCATCACCTCAATACGCAGCCTGCCGTTAGTTATCTGGAACGTATTCGGGTAGAGATTTAATAGGTAGGGTTTTATGTCGGCAACAGTGGTTTCAACAACGGCGGTTTCAGCATATGCGGCTCATGATGCCGTCGAAGAAGGCGAGCGCGAGGAGGATTACGCGGGTGTTCATCCCAAAGATCTTACCTACGACGGTGTGGATCGTACCGTTTTGAAAATGCTTGAGCCTCCGACCTTTGGCTGGTTTATTCTTCTGGCCTTCTGCTTAGTGTGTGTTGGGATCGGGGCTTACTGTTGGACTCGTCAGATACTTATGGGGATTGGTGAGTCGGGTAAGTCGCACCCGATTTCCTGGGGCGCCTATATTACTAACTTTGTTTTTTGGGTTGGTATTGCCCACTCAGGAACTCTTATTTCTGCCGTTTTGTTCCTGTTCCGCGCTCGTTTTAGAAATTCGATTTATCGCTTGGCTGAAGCGATGACGGTGTTTGCCGTATTAACCGCTGGCTTGTTTCCACTCATTCACTTGGGAAGGCCGTGGTTTTTTTACTGGCTGATGCCCTACCCCAATGAGCGCGCGCTGTGGCCTAATTTTCGTTCGCCGCTTCTTTGGGACGTTTTTGCCGTATCGACCTATTTAACTGTCTCCGCGACATTTTTTATCGTTGGTTTGATTCCTGATATTGCCATCGCTCGAGATAAGGCGAAGTCCCTTTTTCGAAAGGTGCTTTATTCAATTACCTCGGTAGGTTGGACCGGCACGCATTCGCGGTGGAAGCACTATACGTCTGCATATTTGCTGTTTGCCGCATTTGCCACACCGCTCGTGGTTTCGGTTCATAGTGTGGTGTCTTGGGACTTTGCTATGAGTATTGTACCAGGATGGCACGCTACTATTTTCCCACCGTATTTCGTTGCGGGTGCAATCTTTTCGGGCGTCGCTATGGTGATGACCCTGGTGATTCCGCTGCGTCATGTATACGGTCTGCATAAGCTCATCACCCCGAAGCATTTTGACGCTATGAGTAAGCTCATTATGGTTACCAGCGGCATTGTGAGCTACGCCTACATCACTGAGTTTTATACCGCATGGTTCAGCAATAATGCGTTTGAGCGTTTTCAGTTTTGGTTTAGGCCTTTTGGAACGTACTGGATTGCTTTTTGGGGCATGGCTTTCTGTAATTGCATGGCGCCGCTTTTGCTGTGGTACAAGCCGCTACGCACCAATGTTCCATTCTTGTTCGTGCTTTCTATTCTTATCAATATTGGAATGTGGCTGGAGCGTTTTAATATCATTGTACAGTCGCTAGCGCGGGAGTTCGGGCCTGCAGCGTGGGGTGCCTACAATTTTTCTTGGGTTGATGTTGGTATCACCATTGGGGCCTTTGGGTGGTTTGGAATGTTTATGACTCTTTTTATTAAGTTCTTTCCGGCCGTTGCCATTATGGAAATTAAAGAGATTCTTCCCACGCCGAAGCGAGAGCATGGGGCGGGACATCATTGAGCGGAAGGGATAGTAGCTATGACAGGAGACAAAGCAATAGTGGGGGTTTTTAAGTATTTGGATGACGCCATGCGCGCTATTCAAATGGCCCAGCAAGCGAAACTGGAGTATCGCGTCTATTCGCCTGTGCCGAATCATGAGATTGAAGAATTAACCACACCGGACAAAAGTCCGGTGCGTTTAGTCACAGCGACGGGTGCTTTTACCGGGCTTTGTTTTGGTTTTTGGCTGGCCGTGTGGTGTTCTATGGATTGGCCTCTTCGAGCTAGCGCAAAGGATATCGCCTCGATTCCGGCATTTGTTGTAATCGGGTATGAGTGCACTATTCTTTTTGGAGCAATTGCCACTCTGTTGGCCCTGTTTAGTTTTTGTCGAATTCCAGACATTTTAAGGCAAGTTGGCTATGACCCGCGCTTTTCTGGCGATCGCTTCGGAGTAGTTATCGGGTGTGAAAATCGCCAAGTGGATGAAGTAAGATCTCAGTTAGAGAAGGCCGGGGCAGAGGAAGTGCAGGTAAGGGATGGATTGTAGAATCATGAAAGCATATCGATTTGTCTGCATTAGTACGATTTTAGTGGTGGGAATATTCTCTGCTTTTCGTAGCGCGCATGCGCTACCTTTCAATGATGACATGGTGGGGGGGCAGCTTATTAGCGGCACCGTCATGCGGCCCAAGCCTCCTGGTGCAGTGCCGATTGGTTCGCTAAGTAGACGGATTCCTTCATATCAGGAGGCCCTCGCTCTCGAAAATCCGATGAAGAAGGATCGCGCGTCGGCTGTTCGGGGGGAGCGTCTTTTTGCCGTTAACTGCTCACCCTGTCATGGCGCCTATGCAGGAGGGAAGTACCATGAGTCTGCAATTGCGTCCAAGGGCATGCCCAGTGTCAACTTAACAGACGAAGGACTGTTGTATTTTGATGGGGGCGCCAAGCAAAAGCCGAAGCCGGATGGGCATATTTTTGGTTATATTTACTTTGGAGGTTTGGCCCTCATGCCTGCCTACGGGTGGAAACTCTCGAATGCTGAAATTTGGGATATTGTGTCATACGTGCGCCACATTCAATCGTTGGCTTCGAAAGGCGCACAAGGTGAGTTGGGTTCGAGGTGATTTAATATTTGAGAATGACTTATGCATAGTTCCTCTCCGTCAGTTTCCTTAGACGAGCTTCTTAAGACAGAACCAATTAAGCCGCGGGCGTCGATGAAGACGCTCATGTGGCTGTTTGTTACCTTAGGGGCGATTTCGTTTAGTGCCGGAATGGTTGTTCTCCCGAAAGAGATTTTTTGGGGATCGTTTTTGGTAAATGTATTCTTCTTTACCGGCTTGGCAGCAGGAAGTTGTGTTATTCCGGCAATCTTTCAAATTGTTCGCGCCACCTGGTCGCCTCCCGTTCGAAGAATTGCGGAAGCTAATGTCGCCTATTTGCCTATAGCTCTTATTACTATTCTAGTGACCTATGCCGGAAGGGAGTACCTATACCCATGGGGGCGAGCTCCTATGCCGGGACGCGAGTGGTGGATGCAGCCTTGCTTTGTGTATGGCCGCTTTGCGGTCTTGCTGGCGTTACTCTTTTTTTTGATGTGGCGTTTTGTTCGACTGTCCCTTCGTGGGGATATCGGGCTTTTGAGAGACAGGGCGCGGAGCCAAGAGCGTTGGCAGTACATAGGGTACGATGGTTTAGTCAAGGGTTGGAAGGGAGCTGAGCGCGAGGTTCCCGAACTTCAGCGCAAGCTCTCTTGGAATGCGCCTCTGTTAGTCGCCGTATACGCGGTAGTCTATTCTTTATTTTCATTTGAAATGCTCATGTCCATGGATTCTCTATGGTACTCCAACATGTTTGGAGGATGGATTTTTGTTGGAAATATCTACATGGGCTGGGCGGTACTTGCGTTAACTGCCATTCGCCTGAACGGTACAAATGCTCAGTATGCTAAGGTGCTAACTTCACAGCAGTTGTGGGATGTGGGGAAACTCAATTTTGGCTTCTGCATGCTGTGGGGGTACATGTTTTTTGCTCAATTTTTGCCTCAATGGTACGGCAACTTACCGGAGGAGACAGCCTGGCTCATGCTTCGCACTCGTGAAATGCCTTGGATGAGCATGGGGTGGTTTGTATTTGGATGTTGCTTTGTTTTGCCGTTCGTTATGCTGCTGAGCCGTGATTTGAAGAAGACCCCGCTAGCCTACTCGGTTGTTGCTTGCATCATTTGCGTGGGCATGTGGTTTCAATTTTATCTGCTTGTCCTGCCTCAAATGAGCCCTAAATCAATACCTCTCAATATTTTCGATCTTGGGCTTTTTTTGGGGTTCTTAGGGATGTATGGGCTTAGCGTGCAGGGATTTAGGGCAAAGTATCCATTTGTTGGGCTCTCGCACCCCCTAACTTATGGAGATAGTCGCTGGTAGGGGGGGGCTATTGAGATTAAGGCCATGACTTGCTATCCTTACGGGCCTGTCTAGGGAGAATTTATGTCTTGCTGTCCAAAAAAGAGAACATCCAAGTCGCGGCGCGATATGCGCCGGGCGCATGATTTTATGGGAAGAACTTTTGCAGTGGTGTGCCCGAATTGCGGTGACCCCATGCTGCGCCACCGCATTTGCTCATCGTGTGGCCAGTACCGTGGTAAGGAACTTGTTCAGACCGCGACCACCGCAGAGGCCTGAGAGTAGAGGCCTGAGAGTACCCGTCAATGCAACTTAGTCTTACTGGAAAGATTGCTCTAGTCACCGGAGGATCTCGCGGTATTGGAAGGGCAATATCGGTGCATCTCGCGGCCTTGGGTGCCCGGGTGTTTGTGAACTACTCTCGCAATAGTGAAGCGGCCGATGAGACGGTGCGGTTGTGTGCCCCCAACTCGTGTTCAGAAACTATTGGGTTTGATGTTGCTTCTAGCGCAGCGGTTGAGGAGGCGTTTGAGGCAATTAAGTTAAAAGCCGGTAATGTTGATATCTTGGTTAATAATGCGGGAATTGCAATCGACGGTTTAACCATGCGTTATAAGGATGAAGATTGGCGCCGCATTATGGCGACCAATCTTGACGGAGCTTTTTTTTGTGCCCGCGCTGCATGTAAAGGCATGATAAAAAGCCGTTGGGGGCGCATAATTAATATTAGTTCGGTCGTTGGGGAAATGGGCAATCCGGGTCAAGTTGCCTATGTTGCATCAAAATCGGGTCTGATTGGAATGACGAAGGCTTTGGCGCGAGAACTGGCCAGTCGAGGCGTGACCGTCAATGCAGTGACTCCTGGTTTTATTGCCACCGATATGACATCGCACATGTCGGATGAACAGCAAGCGGGCATGCTGCAATCAATCCCGCTTGGACGAGTAGGACAGCCTGACGAGGTGGCGGGTGT
>CAZPBV010000093.1:7002-10723 GCA_964584675.1 uncultured Bdellovibrionales bacterium | reverse complement strand
CCCCATAGGGTTACTATTTTCCGGGCATTGCTATTGAGAATTGCTATAGTACCTCTCAATTGACTTGATACTCGCCGCCAATGAATTTCTCTGTTTCGAACGGCCTCTGCGGGGTCAAGCAGAGAACGTCGTCCCTAGCGGGTATACCTGCAGCTAATCAAAGTGCCCGTATTATGACTAGCCTCAAGTATAGATGAGAGGACTACGGGGGTAGATGTCATAATTTCTTTCAAACAAGTGCGCTCAAAGCCCATCTACGTCGATCTTGAGATCTGAGGGAGCATCGACTTCCAACCACCCGCCATCGAAAAATGCCGCTTCAACTGGCATAACGGAATCAATAACGAGCTGAATAAAGGTTGTCATAAACATTTGATTAAAAGGCCGGCCATCATAAAGGGCCTCCCTATCGAGAGAATGATAAAAATCTACAATCTGCCTAATAACAGGCTTGCGTATGAGAATTAGGCCGATGTACTGCCCCTCAATTTCTTCAAGAGTCTTCGGACGCTTACCAAGCTCGACTACCTTTCCTTCGGAACTAACGCGTAAAGTTTCGGCATCTGCCAGAGGATCTTCCATGCGTCTTGACCAAAGTTTTCTCCAACTCTTATCCACTGCTATTGCGAAATGCGCCCGGCTTTTTAGCAGCGCCCGTAACACGTTGATATTATAGATAATATCCCCATAACTGATAATCAAATCATCGGTAAATTCATGTTCTGCGAGAAAAAGAGAATAAACCATGTTTGTGGAGTCAAACTCGGGATTCACTAGCTTTATAAGATTTGGCCGAGCAATTGTATCCGCCTGGTAACCACACACTATAGTTACCGAATCCACACCTAGAGCGTTGAAATTGCTGAGCGTATAGTCAAGCAGGGGTTTGCCCCGATAGGACACTAAGCACTTAGGAAGATTAGCTGTTAATGGCATAAGCCTGCTTCCGCGCCCAGCAGCTAGTATAATACCTTTCATTTTGCCTCCTCAAAGCTATTCGCCATTCTTGAAACCCCGTTCATGGGCCGCGAATCAAATCTATAGGTAAGGACTGCCCCGAGGTCCATCCCCATTGTTGACGGACTCTAATTTTCAGTTTTTGAGATGGCCCAATCAATTACCGCACCAAAAAAATTAGTTGATGATGTTGTTGCGGCCGAGGCCTCGCTGATAATCGACCCCGACAACAAATCCCATAGAAGGACGGCGGCGGCGGCAAATGTTGAGCTGGCCGACTCTATTCTTCAAAATGACAATGACTACGTACCGGAAGTGCTTGAACAAGCCCTGCCGTTGCTGCTTCGCGCCCTTGAGCTCATGGAAGGAGAAGACTCTCTGAATTTGGCTGAGCTGTATTACCGCGTCGGCGCATACTTTCATTACTTTGGGATGCAGAAGGAATGCTTATGGGCAATGTCGGCAAGTCTCGACATTCGAGAAAAAATTGCAAAGGAGCATCCGTTTCAACGGCATAGCATAAAGTTTTTCTCTCTTCGCTGCCCAGTCCTGACAGCCATTGGACATCTGTGCAACGAGCCCGAAACCTTTATTAAAGAGGGTGTCATGGGATGGCGCCCCCCAGTTACGGCCATAATCAATGTCCCCAAAGAAATCAAAGTAGTTAACTCCGCCCTCCTCAACTACTGGCGAAAATATATTTGCGTGGTTACCGATACCGAGCTCTCGGAACGCCTTAAGCCGCTCGCAAAAATTCACGGATATGACACATTTTGGAGGCCTGTTCCCCCAAGACCAATGACCTACATGTGGGATCGCTACCTGACGGTGCAAAAGGCATGGCAAGAGCAAGGGCGCGGCCCCTTACTCGAAATTTCGCCTCAACACGAAGCAGACGGAAGAAAATGTCTCGAAAAACTCGGTATTCCGCGGGAAGGGTGGTTTGTTACACTTCATGTGCGCGATCAGAGTCAAGGAAAATTCGGGCAGGCAGTCAACGCTCGACCGACCTCCAATCGTGACGCCAATATTGATTCTTACCGCCTTGCCGTAGAAGCCATTCATAGCCACGGAGGTTTTGTAGTGCGCCTTGGTGATATCTCCATGCGACCCGCCCCTGATATTCCCGGGCTCATCGACTACATTCACACGCCATATAGAGCAGATTGGATGGATCTTTTCCTTATCGCACGATCTAAATTTTTCCTTGGGACATCGTCTGGCCCAAATGGAATTCCTCCTGTTTTTGGAGTGCCATCCCTGTTAACAAATGTTGCGCCCACAAATGTATTTGCACTATGCAAAGACGACTTATATGTGCCAAAACTTTTGTGGAGCGAAGGCGAACAGCGATTCTTGACCCTCGATGAAATGCTATCAAAGCCTTGGGATTGGTGTTTTAATATGCACCTTCACGAACATCTAAAGGTGTATCCAAAAGAAAATTCTCCCGAGGAACTCCGAGATGCCGTGGAAGAAATGATTGCCAGATTATCCGGCAACAGATTCTATTCCCCCCAGGAAGAGGCATTGCAACAGCGCTTTCAAACTATTGCGGCAATGCACCAACCAGGCGGCATTCAGTGCCGAATTGGAAGCAATTTTGTCTGTGAACACCAAGAAATCCTTTTTGCCAGTGAAGCGGCAACCATTTCTTCGCCTTTGCACCAAGAACATCTATGCCATCCCTCTTAAGTTGAGCGCCAAACACACCAGGTTCCACTCGCCGGAGGCTCTTACGTGAGATAGGGGGGGTCAACTTTGTGTTCAGTAAACCCGAGCAACTTGAGAAACTTCTCGTCCTCGCTCAGATGATCATCGGTCTGAAGCAATGCCGTAAAGAGAGTTTGCAGTTGCTCAATGCCGACGTACTGAGTGGGCCTGAGTTTATCTCGGCCATTCATAATAACTTGTGTTACCTGACTTTCCGGATGCACCCACTTGAGAGGGGTAAATCCTGTCTCATTGAGCGGTAAAGGCAGTGCGCTTGCCGCAAACGGAGAATCATCAGGGACAAAGACGGCTATCTTGATATCATGATGAACCAGTCGAAAACCGGCCTCATAAAAACGCTGCATAGCGCGAGCCCTATCCGGCAGGCTTGAAGCTCCCCAGCCTTCAAAGAGAAAAAACTTTGCTACCTGCCCATCATGGCGAAGTGCGGCGCGGGAGAGGAGCAGAAGAAAGCGCAAACTCAAATCATGCATTTCACACAACGCATGATTGCAAGTCACAACATCGAGCGCGGCCATCGTCTCTGGTCTAAGTTGCGCGAACCGCCACCAAGGAATGTGCATAATGTGCCCAGGTGGCGGGGGTTCCATTGAAGCCCCCGCATGAGACGCTAGAGCCAACTCATGCACTTTACCCCCGCTTCCCGATCCGCCATTTCCGGATCCGGCTACCACCCAATTCCACAGCCTATTTTGATATAGATACATTGCCTGAGTAATATCAGTGGCGCAGACACTATGTCCCATTAAATTAAGGAATGCCGTCAGATAACCGCTTCCACAACCGACTTCAAGAACCCGGGCTTTACGACCATCAAATAGTATCTGAACGTGCCTCGCCACTTGCAGGCTTTGCGCCATAGCAGCGCGGGGAATAAGAAGTCGGCCGAAACTTCTCTCAGTGAAATTACAGACAATCCCGAGTAATTTTTGAAGTCTATCAAACTCCTCAGGAGTAATCTGTTCCAGAATGCTGGTGTAGTAATCTTCAAAGCGTAATTCCTGCATGACATCGACGTATCGCACCAACT
>CAZPBV010000093.1:4337-6992 GCA_964584675.1 uncultured Bdellovibrionales bacterium | reverse complement strand
TTTCGGTCTCCACCCTGGTGGGATAACCGGAACGATTAAACACAACCGGTTGAAACATCTCTATCACGCGGTTAGGGAGAACTCGCATCCCCAACCTTTCCGAATCATTATACTCGCTAACTCCTAATTCCATTTTGAATATCCTTAAAAGAGGAAGGAAACGGGCAATTTAAGGGGCCTCTTTAGCCTTGTAACACATGCTGCATATTCTGGGGACCTTTCCATCTATGTGCATGCGACGAAATTGCTGCATGGCCTCGGCATTCCAATCACTACTGAGGGTGCGCGCATTACCAAGGGAATATACGTCGGGGTTCCCTACCAGGCAACACGGAACCATCTTCATATCAGAAGAAACATAGAGACGCTCAAATGGCCATGGACAGAGATTCTCGCGAGTGCTGTTATCGTATTTGTCTTCTATTATCCAATAGGTAACTTCAACCCCGAGGCGCTTGCCCCGTTCAATAAGCTCTTGACCGCGCTCAACTGTAAAGCGTTGGTGCATATCAACCTTGCTGTTAGTTTCATTCCAGCGATCGAGTCCAAAATCAATCACATCTAAAGAAAACGCCTGTCGTATAAATCCAAGTTCCGCGGCTAAATCGACTAACTGCTCAAGTTCATCAAAATTTCCCTTTTGAACAACGGTAGTCATTCGGGTGCGATGACGGCCAACCTGGCGCGCATACTCGTTCAAGCGCTTGCAGTTCTCTTGAACTCTCTCAAAAATGCCTCCCCGCCGAATTGCCTCATACGTAGCCTTTGTTGCTCCATCAATCGAAACGCCAAGTTCACACACATCGCTATCAATAACGCGTTTATAATTATCCTTCAGGTGCAGCAAAGATGCGTTTGTAGTACTGCGAACCCAAATATGCCGCGAGCGGGCGTATGCTATCATTTCCGGCAAGCACTTCCCCAATGTTGGCTCCCCGAGGCCCTGCAACTTGATCTCGATAACTCCGTACTGCTCATCCAAGAGGTGTTTAAAATCCTCAAGCGACATGTCTCCAGCTCGCTGAAATTTGGGCCATTCACTCACCTCGCACATGCTGCAGTGATAGTTACAACGACTTACATTTTCGATATCAAGTTTAACAGGTAGGTAGTTTACGGTAGGATCGCGCCGGGATTGCTTGTAGCGCTCATAATTCACTTTCCGCTCAGGATAGGTCTCAAAACCTGCTTGAAGAATCGCCGCATAAAGCTTCGGGTCGGGAAAGGGGCGAGGCAATCGAAATCCAGCGCTGGCAGTCATTTACGCCGCTCTCCGGATAAAGCTCATATAGGGCTGTCCTCGCCCAAATAAGCGCGCAAAGGATTTGCTTGCGCCAACCGCCGCTGCAGTACCCGGCTTTCCGGCGACTGCAATATCAATAAGAGCGGCCACCTCATTAAAGCAGCCAGCTAGTTCTGGCGAAAATGCCTGCGCCTGTTTGGCAATTTCAGAAACACCTCTCTGAAAATTCACCACAGATTCCCGATTGCGAGAACGCTCAAAGTCGCGCAAATGATCGCGAGTGCGAACACAACAGGTATGCAGCTCCCGATTGAGCTTCTCTTCCCGTCGCGGATACACACGCGAATAATCCAAAAAATTGTGCAGGTTAGCCCAGTAATTGTCAGTCATGCGTCGATTAAAATCCCACCCGGCCCCAACAACATGTTTATACCAGCGCCAATCTTCCCCAAAATGTGGAGAGCTATAGTAAGCGTCAAAGTTTTCCTGTGCTACTTCAATGGCATCGGCAATGGAAAGCAGGGGTCCAATGGACGCCGGATTTATAAGATTATCAATAACCCAATCGTCATACCGCCGACTCATGCCAGGGAGCGTATCCAGGTGCGGGGAGAAAGCCGGAAGAAGTATCTCTGTCTGCTCTTCCAAGGACTGGTCCGGCGATACCATCAGTTGAGCACACATACGCCTGAGGGTGTCCGGGAAATAGGAAACGTGGTCAATACAGGTAATGACGAGCACCCCACTAGGAGCTACGAGAGGGAGAAGAAGCTTAAGAAACTCCTTTGGATTATGCACCCCGCCCAAAACCCCTTCGCACAATACAATATCAAAGGGCTCCGCAGTCTTGTATTCCTCTAACAGGACCCCTTCAATTCGCATGACAGCGTCATCCCAAAGATTATGCTCCTGAAACAGTTCGCGAATGTGCTCTACTCCGGTTGGATTTCCCTCTAACAGCACATACTCGGCCGGCCTTTGGGCAGCCGTCCAAAGAGAATTGAACCCTGAGCCTGGGCCAACCTCTATGATTCGGGAGCCGCGAAAAACCTGGGCTGGCAACCCAAGATGCCGATAAAGAGCTTCTCGCCTCTGAAAATGTTCCCCGAGATTCGAAATATTCTGCCTGACAGGAGAAATGCGATTTTTTCGATACCATTCAACCAGTGACTCGCTCATGCGCTATTCCTCACTATCTTGGGCCGTTGGGGCAATACCTAACAGGGGCAAAGATTGTGTACTTTTTGATGAATTGGCGGCCGTCCCTGGTGCGGCTTATTCTCCGCCCCTGGCAGAGCCTTTCGTTGCCGCACCCTTCCATAACAGTCTATCATCAAAAAAAATTAAAGATATTCCATGGCCAATCAAATTAATTTAAAAGAAATAGTAGAAAACTACATAACTGATTACAC
>CAZPBV010000093.1:634-4327 GCA_964584675.1 uncultured Bdellovibrionales bacterium | reverse complement strand
ATGACTCTGGCCAGCTATTTTGGGAGACTTTCAAAGAGCGCCCCAATAACCCCTATGTGCTCTCCCAAGGACCATTGTCGGACTTTCACTGCCTTCTCGGGTTTCCTACCAAAGGTCGAGATCTTTCGAAAGATGATTATCCTATAGCGCTCGGCTATATGGCTTCCTTGGTACGGATGAATGGTGGAGCGGCCACTATCACCGCTCTTAATGTAGACGACTATTGCCGCGAGCATTTTGAGAACAAGACCATGTGTGCGCTTTACCCCATGGTCGCATCACTTGGCGAGCTCCTGCGATACATTGCGCTTATTCGAGCAGATTTCCCGAAACTTCCGATAGTACTTTTCAATTCCGAACAACATCAGCACGAAATGATCCTCAATAGTCCGCGGGCCCGGGATTTTGCCCTTACCATGATCGATCAATGCCCGGCGATCGATGCAGTATTAGTGGGGGAATCTGAACAGGCATTTATTTCGCTATGCGCGCACGTACAACAGGGCTCCTTGGATTGGAGTACCATCCCCGCTTGTATTTACCGCCGTGGCCAGCAAATCGTAGAGTCAACAGTCCCAATTCGCGCCTCCGACTTTCACTTTCTCCCTTTCCCGTCCCGCGATTACCTTGAAGAGCGCATAGGGCCGCAAGGTTATAATCTATCCTCAGTACGCATCCAATCTGCGCGAGGGTGCGTTGCTCCATGCACGTATTGTATAGAGGCAAGTTCAAACTTGACTATTAATGGACGAAAAGTGCCATTACTTCGTCGTCCGATGAGGGAGTTCGTCGATGAGATAGAGTTGCTTTCCTCTCGTTACAAGACAGTTTTTTTCAATGTTATCGATAGTTCATTTGAAGATAGCGGTAGCCGAGGGATTGAGCGGCTGCATTCCTTCTGTGATGAAATTGAGAAACGAAATATACTGGCCTCTTTCAAGGTCCATTTTAGAGCAGAAACTGTTTGTAAATTAAGCGACGATTTCCTAACGCGCCTTAAACACGCCGGGGTTGATATCATCGGGATCGGCGTTGAGTCCGGCCTGGACAAGGAACTCAAGGCCTACCGGAAGATTGCCACCAAGGAGCAGAGCCAGCAGGCGGTCACGCGAATAGAAGCGGGGGATCGTTTCTTCTGCATTGTCGGCCACATGATGTTTAGCCCCATTCTTGGACTTGAAGAACTGCCTCTGAAGCTTGATTTTCTTGGCACTATTGATCGAGCCTGGGACTACCTTGATCTTTCCAATAACGTGATAATTTTTCCTGGAACTATGTACCATCGGCATGTCGAAGGTCTTGGGCTGACTTCTGCGCCATCCGCGCTTTCAGGGAGTGTTCCCTATTGTTTTCTTGATCCCCGCGTAGGGAGAGTAGCGCACTATATGGGCATGATTAAGACCTTATGTCCTGAGGTCATCACGGTGGCAAATAGGCTGTATGACGCTCTCAACATAGTAAGCCGTTTTCACAATCGCATGAATCAACACCTGTATAGCCGGGTTGAATTTTTCCAGGCATTTCAAGAGACCCTCTCTGTTCTTAAACAACATGTCGCGCGCGTTCTCAGCTCATATTTCCTCGAGTTGGTGGACCTCGTAGGCCGGGAGACTCCGGACAGCGCAATTCAGGATCTCTATCAAGATTGCATTCCGGCCTTCTATAAAAAAACTCAGAGCGAGCTTGAGGAAGCAATTGACACCCTCCTTCGCTCATACGAGGAAAGTGGGTTATCGACAACAACTCTTACCCTCAAAACATGGATGTCAATCATCAATACTCAGATCAATACCGCAGGGGGCGTCAGTAATGGCAGAGCAGATATGGCGCACGCCTATTAAGATTGGCAATCTGCAACTCAAGAATCGGATTGTCTACCCGCCATTAAGTTCCAACTGGGGCACGGCAAAGGGTGAGGTCACCCAAAAAATTACCAATTACTATAGAGAGCAGGCTGACGGTGGTTGTTCTATGGTGATCGTAGAGGGTACTGCCGTCTCTCTGGAGGGACGGGGCAGCTCGCATTCACTCTGCTTCGCCAAAGATGGGCAGATTCCAAGCTTCTCAGAGATTGCGGCGAGCATTAGGCAAGCTGGCGCAATTCCTGGAATTCAATTGCTTCATGCCGGGGGGCAAGCAAATCCTATGTTTACCGGATTTCCAGCCGTTTCCCCATCCGGAGTGCCCTGCAAAGCAATTGAAACGCAAGCTCCTCATGTTCTTTCGGTTGAAGAAATAGCCGCCCTCAGGGGCCAGTTTGCCGAGGCCGCTCGCCGGGTTGCAGACGCCGGCTTCATGGTAATTGAGCTGCACCTCGCGCACGGGTACCTACTACATGAATTTCTATCACCCCACACCAACCATCGCACTGATATGTACGGGGGAAACGCTCCCAATCGGGCGAGGCTTATTATTGAAATTCTGGAAGACCTCCAGAAAGTTTCGCCCCGGATAACAGTAGGTGCTCGAATTTCAGGGTGGGATTATCTTGAAGACGGTATTTCCGAGCCACTGAATCGCGAATTGTTACCCTCCCTTGCTGACGCCGGAGTCGAGTACTTTCATGTCACCGCGGGCATTTACGACACAGGAGAATTAAAGCATGCCGCCATGAAACGCGGAGAATTCTTTGACTACGCGCGCGGCGTAAAGTCTATCACCACCAAACCGGTTATAGGAGTCGGCAAGGTCCTTTCAATTGAACAAGCGGAGAAGCACCTTGAGAAGGGCGACTGTGATATTGTAGCGATAGGGAGGGGCCTATTGGCCGATCCTCAGATGGTTAACAGGGCTCTTGCAGGTGAGACCTATAACAGTTGCATAGAATGCCGAAAATGTATGTACCTGCGGTACGGTCGAGAGTACCTTAAGTGTCCTATTAGACCAATCTAGAAGTCACATGAAGATTCTTGTTTTAGGTGGCGCGCGATTTCACGGATATTGTCTATTGAAACGACTGGTCGACGAGGCCCATCAAGTATATGTTCTCAATCGCGGCAGATACCGTCCAAATTATCCTTCACCGGTGAAGCATCTCATCTGTGATAGGAACAATCCCTCCGAACTGCAAGAACAGTTAGGGGACACTACTTTTGACATTGTGGTAGACAATAGCGCGTACAATGCGCAACAGGTGGGTCTCATTAGCGATCTCATCACTAAGCGCTGCGGGCGCTATATTCTTACCAGCTCCTCGGCTGTATACCGCAGACACCATGCCAGCACTCCCATATTAGAGAGCGAAACGCCGTGCCTGGAAGACCCTCTCTTTGATCCAGCCATTATTTCCTATGCCAAAGAAAAGCTGAGCGCCGAGGAAGCTGCTTTTGCATTGGCACCAGCAACCACCACGGTAATTCGATTTCCTAACATTTTTGGAGAAGGAGACTTTGCAGCGAAACTGCGTTACTTTTATGAACGGTTCAAGGATGGCCGGGGTATTCTACTGGAAGAAGAAGTTACAAGGTTTAGCTTTATCTATGTGGAAGATGCGGTGGACGTCATCGCCCAGTGTATGGCCAACCCACAACTCCAAGGCAAGTTGATAAACGCTTGTAACAGCGCGTTTGTAACGTATGAAGATTTCTTTGAAGGTGTGTTCGGAGCAAGCTTGACGCGCCAATCTTTGCTGAGGGCCGCAACTCAATACATGCGAAGCTTTGGCTACTCTCTCCCCTTTGCATGGAGCCCCCC
>CAZPBV010000093.1:0-624 GCA_964584675.1 uncultured Bdellovibrionales bacterium | reverse complement strand
TCAACGAGAGCTTGCAGCAATTGAAGGGCTACGGTGTAGAAATGCAGGCTAGCAATATCGTTGTCCGCTCCTCTCAGTCTGCTCAACCAGATGGCTCACTCAAGAGCAACCTTGGCGATTTGCTGCGAAGCACAGTATTAATCGAATGCCTCGGCGAAGATTTCATATGGTTTACCGATACGCCGGGAAAACAAATTCTCGATTACTTCATAGAGCCGCAGCGAGTAATGGACAACTTGTCCGTTCTGCCGTCGGGGACGGCCACCAAACATACACGAGTTTACAATCTCAACAATTTTGTTACCCCCCTTATTTCAGAGATATCCAAAGTTTCGCCTGTTTTTGGATATGTTCCCTTCAATGGAGTAGTTACTCCCCAAAATGAAATCCTTTCTGAGACCAATATCTACATTAACAAGGCGTCCTCCAATAGGCGAAGCTGGCAACAGTCTCTCGTAGAGGGTCTCGGATTTATCTGGAAGGAACAGGATTATCCCGTCCTCAGACAGACAGTATCCGAGTACTACGATTTTGGACTGAACTGGCGGGTTCACCTTGAATGGCCAAGCAAGTCGTGGCCTCGAGACCGCTGGGAGCGCGTGCACAATTCGCTTTCTTCAAGCA
>CAZPBV010000092.1:7056-10734 GCA_964584675.1 uncultured Bdellovibrionales bacterium | reverse complement strand
TTGGCGCTGCAGAGGCCGCACGAACCAGGCAAATTCATTGGCGGCGAGTATACATTAAACGTTTCGCGGAGACTCCACCAAACTGGCAGTCACCCTCCCTGAAGAGTCGACTGCAACAATAGAAGATGACTGCGACAGCGGATTCTGAACTCCCAGAATCGCGGCAGCCGTGGATGCGGCTATATTATTAGTAATTATCTTGCTGCCTGTTTCGGTCGCCGCCGGGGCTGCCACACCCCAGGTGCCGCGATAAATGCTGGTAGGCGAATCATCCGCCTTAATGTTGCCGATAAACAGGGGCCGGGAAATAGCGCCGGACATCATGGTAAAAGCGCTGGCTCCTGGAGCATGATCAGAACCCGTTCCATCATCCCGTGGGCTGCGCCCGTACTCGCTTGAAACGTAGATCAGAGTTTTGTCCCACATGCCGTTGGCCGCTAATACTCGGCGTAGTTCGTATATCATAGCCGATAAAGACAAGAAGTGATAACTGTGGCAGATCAAGCTGGCCGCCCGATCCGGTTGCTCGTGTTCATCGTTAAAGTTAAATAACCCGGCCACCCGAGCTGTGCCGCCTGTGCAAATGGAGATAGCCGAACTAAGGTTGTTGACGAGCAAGTATTCAGCAACCGCAAATTGCCAGGCCAACTCGTTAGAAAATTGGCCGGTAGCAAGATTATAAGAACCGTTTCCCGTGCTTGGCAGAATATTGGCAATGGCGGTTCGCGCGCACGCTGTTGCTAAGTTAGAGTACTTCGTCAGAAGCGCAGGGTAGACAATATTCCGGAGATCACCAAACGTTGTCTGAAATAACTTCGCCGCGTTGTCGTAGTTCTTATAGAGCGTATCTGCTCCGGGCATGGAACTCTTGGCATAGGCGGCCAATTCCGTCATGGCGTTCTTGATAGCGGCTTGAATTTGGGCCGACTTTAACTTCGCTGCATGCGGCTGCGTAGTGCTATCGGAAATAATAAAGGGAGCGAGAGTGCTTTCAAGAGCATTCGACGAAGAACGCACCAGAGTTGGGGACGTGCCTTTCAGTGACTTATACCCATTAAATATCGGATCAGCGTAGTTATGGTCTCCGGTTGTGCCAACCACAGGAAGAGGCGTTTCAGATTGATCCCCCACCAACCCTGTCAAACTGGCGTTGGCTCCAAGCGGAAGCAGTATCTTGGCTGGCCCGATGACATGCCCCATATCAACCTGGTTATCAACTCCGCGAGCCATGAGAGTATTATCAAGCAAGGTTCTCATGGGGACTGTCCCCCCGGTTGAAACCGGAATATTCCGATTCCAGAGGGGCGGCAAATAGATAGACCCGCCGCCTGGAAGCGGCACTAACTCAGCGCGATACGCGACGTTCTGAGGATTGGACGACGAATAGGAATTCTGAGACAGCCAATTGTTAACGGACCCGTTACGCACAATCGATTCGTTATTGGGATTGAGGAACATATCCCACTGCCATCGTACAGGAGCGCCGGGATAGAGGATGGAAACCAGGTTCTTCACGGGAAAGCCACCATCGGCTTGCGCTTTTGCTACCAAACCGTCAAGCACTGAACGGGTAATCATGGAAACGGGGTCGAGGCGCTGAAGACCTACCATTCCAAGTCCCATGAGCGTCAGTAGTTGCCGTCGAGACACTATCAGTGGTTGTTTTGGCTGTTTTCTCTTCATGAAATTCTGTCCCGCATGCCTCTTTTTCTATAGAGGCTCAAATCAAAGATATTTCGAACGAGCTGGTAGAGACTCTGATGCTGTTTAAGACCTCGTCCAAGCTGCAATACAACATTTCGATAGTACGTATCGTCAGCCGAGAGCGGCGTGTTGCGGACATCGCCGATGTCTTGCAAACTCACCTTAATACCGGTAAAGAACTCAAAATATCGCGATGCAGCACAGGCATACAAATCATCGAGCTCCGCCATTGCCGCACCCATTTTGCTCAGTCCATCAAGCTCCCCCTGGGCCGTAAATGTTTGCCAATAAAGAGTTCCATCCATGAGGCGCATTCGCAAACTACCGGTGCCGGGACGTTCATAGAAGCGCGAATCACGAGCCATGTTAGAGTACTCACCGTGAGCAGGTGTCTCCGGAGGGCGGATAGAAGTGAATGTCGACCAAAGTGACGGTATGGTGACAAAGGCAACAGCAGGATTTGTGGTTTGCCCGGAAGACTGAGTCACCTCTGAAGGCGTGAGCCAATTGATATTGTCCGTGTGGTAAAAAAACAGGCTCCGCATAGTGGCCGCCATAGGATCGATGGAGGCATGGCACCCCATGCAGGAATTTGAGACCCGAAAGGCAACCTGGTCCTGCGAATTGGGGTAATTGGCGAGGTAATCCGTCACCAAACCGGCAACATCATCGGATCGCAGTACCGGCAGCGAGCGGCAAAATAAGTCATTGAGAACGTTCTGCATGAGCCTCCGGTGCATGCGAAATGTTGCGTTTGATAGGGTGCTTCTTACATTTGGGTAATTCGGGTCATCCGATCTGCCGATATTTGGAAAACCCGTGTTCATCATGACATACGAGCTGAGGCCCATTATACCCCCTCCATATGCCCGTTGAGACTGAAAGGTGGTTGAATTATTATAATAGGTTGCGTGAAAATTGGCTTGACCACTACCATCGTCGGCAAGCCACGTCTTGTTGAGCGGCGCATAGGCGCCGACTCCCCATAACAGTCCGCGTTCCAGCCCCGTACCGCCAATTTGCAGGTTCCAGCGATCGGATCCGCCGGTATAGTACGTGCGCACCCACGCGCCAAGCGATCGAATGGCGCGAACCGAGTAATTTCCCGTAACAACATCACGATACTGAGCCCCCTGCTGAAAAAGCAGGCGAGTCAAATAAACTGCCCCTTCGGTGGGATCATTGAATCTATCGTTCAGCCAATAGAAGGCAGGAATTTGTGAGAAGTCCTTGGCCGCGAAGAACATGCGGTGAAAATTATAAAATCTATTGAGCACTGCTACGGCTTCAGGATCTGAAACCTGGCGAACAGTATAGGGCGCATACGTCACCGCTGGATTGGCCGGGGTTATGACCTGCTTCTGTTGCGCAGAAAGATCACTCTCCGCAATAGGCGCCAGCACTGCTTTGGAAAGAACCTGCATGCAGGCTTCAACTGGGTCGAGCGATCCGGTCTTCACTTGCGAGAGCAGCGCGTGCCCGGGAGCAGGCTGAAGCCCGGTCAAATGAGCATAGCAGCGGCGAAACAATTCTTCTGGACCAAGAAGCACCTGCGACAAATCGGCTGCGCTCCCAGAATTTGGAAAACAAAAGCTGATGAGCAAAGCAAAAACGGGCCCGATAAATAATCTGGATGTTCGCATTTAGTTCACCTGCCACTGCGTATCGTAACAAATGGTCAAGAGCACATAGCGCCACGGATCAAGCGGCTTATTGGCTTCTCGCGCCTGTCCCGCCAGAGTCAAAAGGGAATCAACGACATGCTGCGGAGGAGCCTGCTCGCCGGGGTTAAACAATGCAAATGCCGACTTAATTTCTTCGCTCGTAGGAAGAGGGTTACTATTTAAGTATGAAAGGTCAGGCCTCCCGGTGGCCAGCTTAATGGCGTACTGCACGGTGCTATCGGCAAAAACCATGCGATTACATATCTGCATGCTCCTCCCTTGGCGTGACGCCGAAATAACAGGGACAATA
>CAZPBV010000092.1:5015-7046 GCA_964584675.1 uncultured Bdellovibrionales bacterium | reverse complement strand
GTCGACGTTGCTACAGGTATCGGCAGCCTGACCAGTTACTGGGGGCTCGCCCATTTGGTCGCAAACTCCTCCAAAGATCGAAATGCGATTGTACACCTCGGTTGTAGTAGTGGCCGCAGCTGAAGGTCCAAATATGCCATCCAGCGCCGACTTGACATAGGTTCGATCGCTCAATCGCAAACCTCCAAGAGAGGGAGACAATCCGTTTCCTCCGGAAGGTGTGGTTTCATCTCCCCCAACCAAAGTGTCGCCAATCCCATCGATCCAATTTCGAATAGTCATGAGCTCGCCCTGGCTGAATGCGGCCCCCAGAGGCATAGTGCCAAGGGGTATTGGCTCAAATCCACTTCCTTGAAGATACTGATACACGAGAGAGTCCACGGAACGCTTGGGTACCATCAGCCCGGCGCTCACCCAACCCGCTTCTGAATTCAAGAGCGATACAAAATTGGTTGATGTCCCGGCCGGGCGATGGCATCCAATACATCTCTGAGAAATGACTCGCATCGCCAGACGAAATCGCAGTTCATTCTCAGTCATGTGTTGAAAGGTTACGCGTACGTCACTAGGTGCATTTGGGGCCACCGAGTCAGCCCGCGCTGAACAAGGCAAAGTTATCCATAGGGTGGTTATCAGAACGACCGGATATGTAACAATAAGCCTATAAACAGCCGACTGCGCGAACATAAATCCCTCCCCCTTGCGTCTATCGGATAATCTCCCGGGCAACTTAAACCTCTTTGTCATTCCTCAGTGCTACCTACAACGGGGTAAACGCCATGGCCCGTTCTTTGAGAACTGCCAACTTTCATCGGACATAGTAGGAGCCAGAGATCTTACCTTGCCCCGTGGGCTCACTATTGATAGTTTCGATTTTCTATTGAGAACGGCAAAAGTATCGCCGCGGGCTTTAAGATCGAATCTTCCCGCGGTAAATTCAACACTGGCTGGAATGTTGATAACTCGCCGCCCCCCCTTCCCGCATGAGATAGTGGATTTACCGGCGCGCGCTTTCGAAAGTGAACAAATGGTCGACTTGCCATTTCCTGAAATATCGGCACTCGCAATCTTAACAGCAAGCCGCGGCGCATTCTCAGAAGAGAGCAATTTCCCGCTTACCGGGTCGAGAGTAGTGAGGGACGCCGCTCCACCCGCCCCTCTTTTAAATTTGTGAAGGACCACTATCTCGTCTCGTTCATCACCCACTAAATTGTCGCAGGTCACATCCAATATTGTTCCCAAATTCTTAATGGAGGCACTCATCTCAACATCAGAATGTGATAGGTGGACGCTAATAAATTCGGACCCAACTGAAACGAGGTCAATTTCATTGTCTCCGTCGACATAACACCCAAGCACGCGGTCCCCCCTATTCCCTAATGAAACTTGATTGACTTCGGATTTCGAGTGAACCTCACATTGAGGAATTCCGTTATCGCCGACAGAGATTTCAGCAATTTCGAGTTCCCCAAATCCAAGAGGACCGTCGCGGTGCGCATCGAAATTACCAACAACACTATATCCCCCGAGCGATAACTCAGTTCTTGAAGCCTGCAATGAGATGGGATCAACCAACACAACCGATGAATCATTAGCGAGCGCCAATGACGAAACTCGGCTTGTTGAATCGGCGCGACAACT
This sequence comes from uncultured Bdellovibrionales bacterium, assembly GCA_964584675.1. Classification (GTDB taxonomy): domain Bacteria; phylum Bdellovibrionota_C; class UBA2361; order UBA2361; family JBGSMV01; genus CAZPBV01. Next base: position 5,405 of record CAZPBV010000092.1, on the reverse strand, counting down.
AATTTTGCGCAATGAAACCTCGCACGCATCACCAATGCCGTCCCCGTCGCTATCAGCCTGATCCGGGTTCGAGACGTGCGGACAGTTGTCATCCCGTCCGGCATAACCGTCATTGTCTACATCCTCAGCATCGTCATTGTCTGAACCACTGTCGTCGACCTGAGAGCAGATGTCGCCGCGACCGTCGCCATCACTATCGGCCTGACCAGCATTGGCTCGCAAGGGACAGTTATCCAACGCATTGACTACCCCATCGTGGTCCTCATCTCCGAGCGCTGACAAAGCCAGAACGGTGGCCGCAACAGAATGTCCGCTCTCATTTCCACTAGAATCGACGGCGGTAACGGTATACTGATAGCTAAGCTCGGGGATAATCTCAGGATCGACATA
>CAZPBV010000092.1:0-5005 GCA_964584675.1 uncultured Bdellovibrionales bacterium | reverse complement strand
GAAATAGGAAGTTTTCGAAGCTTCGACTGAAGCAACCAGCTCGGGACTTGAAAGAGGAGAACCGGGAAGCGAGTAAGCGCGATAGATACGAAAACTTGCCAGATCGCGGGAACAGGTGTCGGGAACTCCCAACAAACAAGAACCGTCCTCATTGAGAGTTGGGGCAGTCCAACTCACTGAAAGAGGAAGGGCCATATCCGACTGGGCGGCGGATCCGCTGGGTAACGCACCTATCACAAGGACAGCTACAATAAGCCCGAGAGGCAAAAATCGAGGAAACAGCTTCATACGATTTGACAGAAACAACCACTCACCCCTAAGAACTGAGAACGCCTAAAATAGGGAGTAAGCAATTTTCGTGCCTAGCCTTGCCCCATTCCATCGCCACGACGTTACCCTTCGTAAGACAATTGGCACCTATCGGGAAACCAAGATACTCCTCCGAATTGACTATGGTTCTATCTCCCCTTCCTCAAATTCAATTACGGGGCATTCTTTTCAGAGAGATCTCCCTACGAAATATACCGAGGACTCATGGGTTCCTATACGCTGGCAACTAGTGGTCGGGAGTCTCGTGCTGTTTTATACGTACAGCCAATCATGCTGCCGGTATTTTAATTGGCTGCAAGCGTACTCCCGGAGGGACGACAAATACTCGCCGCATGAGCTGCGAGGGCCAATGAGGCCCTCGCCATGAGTCGTACTTAACCTTGCAGCAGCTGCACCAACCAGCCAAACTCATTGGCTGCGTGTATAGAAAATTACCGCCTGCTTTTCTCGCAGCTCATCATTGGAACTCTCAAGTGTGAGAGTCCCATTATTGACGTCGATTTTCCCTGAGAAGTACTCGCCAGTTTGATGAACAACCCCCGAAACCTTCACCATTCCAGGTTCGCTTACCAATAAGGTAAAGATGCCTAGCGACATTCCAGGCGGCGCCTCGCGCAGAATTGTCTCGTGGTCGGTAGCAAGATTGCGGAGCAACAGCACCGAGCGAGAGTCGCTGGTAATACCAGCTGCCACAAGATGGTTAGCAGTGCCGGCAAGTAAGTTTGTCCATGTTAGTTGACTTCCGATTTCTTCCACTATTGGAAAATAGCGATACAACCGTCCACCCGAATGCATAGACCCCGGGGCGGCATACACTTCGTTCTCGCTTACGTAACTACCGGAGAGGGACCCAACCCACCCGTGAATCCAGTAATTATCGAGATCAAGCTCGTGTGTAGCGCTTACGTAGCGCACGACACCGGGTTCCAGAGGATAAGAGAGTCCCACATAAACATTACCATCGGGGAACAATCTCGCGAAGGTCACACCTCCTTCCAGATCCGGCACGGGGGTTAGGTCGGTCACCACTTTCTCTGGGGATATTGATAGTAGCCACGAAAACTTCTCATAGGAGTATCCCTCTTCTCCGAATCCTTCTAGAAACTTGGCATGTTGGGCAACGGCTACTACCGTACCGTCTTTAGTTACTACCCATTGAGCAAGAGACGTTCGCCCGAGACACGAACTGAACATGGTCTCCACTCTCTCACCATTATAGCGCTTCAACTGATACGCATTCTCGACGCCAGAGCCGACCGCACAGTAATCGTCCACTGAGACCATGTAGTAAACTCGATTATCGGAGTCGAACTGGAGCGGTCCATTGCCCTCCTCATACTGGAAAGGCCAGGCAGGCCATGTTTTCTCGAGGCAGGCAGCCTGACTTGTCTGCGGGTCGAATTCAAAGAAGAGACACTCCTCGCCCCCAATGCGAACGAAGTCTTGTGGGACAACATAGAGCCTACCATTTGGCCCAACCGCGAAATGCAGAACCTTGAAGTCTATAGACCTCACAGCCGGTGTAACTACATCGTTCTCACTAATTTTTACCAGCCTGCCGAGGGAGCGCATTGCTTGAGCCGACGGGCTGTTGAGTGCCGATGACTCGACATCCTTTTTATGCTGTTGGACAGCGAGATATCGCGCTCCCCGTAACCGAAAGCGAACTTGCTTCTGAGCAGCGCGAATTCTAAGAGACTTTCTGACCAGTCTACTTTCGGCGCCTATATGAGGCGGCTGATCGGCCGCGCAGGCTATCGAGCTGACAGATACTCCAACTATTAGGAATAAGACTGCCAATAATATCCAGTACGCTTCCGATCTCTTTCTGTCCATAAAAGCACCCTCCAATTGATTGTACGTAACTCAAAGAGCAACCTTGGGAACAGACGACTGAACGTCCGTTCCCAAGCAAAATAAAGGCACGCCTCAACGTGCGCGTGCAATGTTGGCCGACATGTCGCAATACAGCGCTCCGCCCTCAGAATCGATTACCGGGCCGGATACCATGAGGAAAAACCTGTGATTCTCCGTGCCCCCGCTAAAGGGGACGTAAACCGCGTTGGTCATTGACTCTGCTCTTAGACAATTGCCTCTGGTGCGCTCAGCCTGACAAGTTGACTCTTCTACTCTCAGCGAAAGCTGGTCCACGAGAATGAGGGGGTAGCGAGGGTATAGGTCGACATAGGTCGAGACAATGGCTCCATTTTGAAGTTTTGCAATTTCTCCATGAAAATTGCGTGAACCGAAATCTCCTTGCCCATTCAGCTGCTTGGTAACGGTAAAATCGTCGACTGAGTTGTAGCAATGAAATGAAATCGTATCTGCGTATGCCGTGGCCGACAAGAGCACCGTCAGTGATGTCAAAATGGCAATTACCATGGTTCTGCTATTCATTTTTTGGTTTCCTTTTTTTAATGTTTCTTTCACTCTCATTTTCCAACAGCCTCGGAGCTATTCTCGCATGCGAGATAGCCTTCCACTGCTCGAAACCTGTTCACTCTCTCCGTGGCCGTACGATAACTGGGCCATCTCAATGGGAGCACCTCCCGATCGAAGGTTTTCCCTAAATGGGAAAAAATGCCATTTTTTATAATATACAGCTTGGCGTGGCTTGGTGTCAAATAAAAAATAAAATGGGGACATGAGAACTCTGGCCGGCATTTTCCACCACAGAGGAAGAAATCCGGGATAGTGGCGCCACTTTGTTAGATAGCTAAAGTATGATACCCATGAGCTCATGTGCTCAGCAGCTGCCGTATCCTGTGTTGCCAGTGGCTCGCCACCACCTCACCTTTGCGCTCCTTCAACAGCAGCTCCGCCTATAGATCCGGCCTCCACCATTTTGGGACAAATCGCGTCGCTTGCGGAGCGTGCAAACCTCTGGCCCCTCCTCTCTGCCGAAGATGTTATTCTCCTCCTCCATCAGAACCATCAGAATGGGCTGACAATTACTTCGCAAACACAAGAGGTAGTGCAAGAGGTCCTGAGTGCTCAAAGTCCGCCGCCACATCATCTCCTTCTTGCCGCATACAATAATAGAGAACTCGTCGGGCGTCTTCCTTCGCTTGAAGCATTACGCTTCCCCGTTTTCAGGGCTAAAGCAGCAGAGGAAGCGGCGAAAATGCTCCATCTCGAAGAGAGAAGCCTACGAGACTTTAATGCGGGTAGTCAGTCTGCTTATTTTTTGGCCTGGCGGAACACTCGACTTGAGGAGATTGACGCCTTGCTAGGACGCCTTACGGTCCTCACATGCCTGCACGGCCGGACCCCAGAATCTCCTAAGCCAAAAAAGTGCGAGCAACCTTCTAAGCGGAAAAGGAGTAAACAACCTTCCGCGACCGACCCGCTAGAACTTTACCTTTCTGAAACAAGAAAGTTCCGTCGTCTTTCCAACCAAGAAGAGCAGCACCTCGGAAAGGAATTGCTGCGTCGACTGGGAGCGAGCATGCAGGCCATCTGCCAAACTCAGGTAGGAGCCAGCGAATTTTTGGCTGCTTTCGTTGACCGCACTGAGGACACCAAAGCTTTCACGAGTAGCGTCATAGGGACGCCCCTTGGTGAGGACGAAATGTATGTGGCTAGAAATTCGTCCGCTGAGTTCGTTCAACAGCTAGTGCTCTCGCCCGACAGCCGTCTAACTGATGCGCAGCATGAATTTGTCGTCAGAATCATTTCGCAGTGGTACTTCAATCGCAATTTTGTAAATTCAATTGTCGGGCGCGTTCAAGAGCATGTGGAGACTGCCAAATTACTCAACGATGAATCGGCACTATCCAGTAGGTTGAGACAAGATTCCTTGGCTCTCGTTCAGAACAAACTAGCTGATGCTGAACATCAGCTCCTCCTCTACGGCCAAGCGTTGCAAGCGCTGGTGCAGGGCAATTTTGGACTAGCTATTAAATTCGCCAGGGCTAAAGCTCCAACAAATGATGACTTGTCAGATTTTATCCAGGAGGCTAACGACGGGTTAATTCATGCCGCAGGGCGATTTGATGTGAGAAGGGGCTACAAATTCTCTACTGTTGCTACTTGGTGGATTCGTCAACGCCTCGGAGGTGCTTATTCGCAGCAACATACAGGCGATACTTCCGTACTGAATCTGAGAGATAGGCGTAGCGGGGGCGCGGGAAAGTATAGGAGTGCCGATGAGGCGCTTACCCAACGGCTTGGGCGCCGGCCGACACCCGAAGAGTTAGCGCAAGTCTCCGGACTTTCGTTAAGTACAGCACAAGCTTTTCAACAAGCGTCAGGCAACCGTGTGGTTTCTCTCGGCGCCCCTAGGGATGGGTCCTCTCCCTCTCTCGACATCCCTGACACTGATAGGCCAACACCCTGCCAAACCGCTTGCCATAGAGAATCCAATCTTAGAACAAGAGAAGCTATCGAGGCACTTCTTTCGGGATTGGGTGAACCCCAAGCTACTGTTATAAGGTTACGCTATGGACTCGGCGATGTACGCGCTCAGTCTCCCGGGAAGACAATGACCCTTGAACAAGTTGGTAAGATACTTGGCCTATCCAAGGAGCGTGTTCGGCAAATTCAAAACGAAGCCTTAGGGAACCTTAGAAGACACGCTCCTCTTCTTGACCCTCTCGAAGAATAGTATTTAGCGTTGGGGGCCTCTAGCGCGAACTTCTCACCAGCCGAAGTCCGGGCTATGTGTTATTGCTCA
>CAZPBV010000091.1:7876-10768 GCA_964584675.1 uncultured Bdellovibrionales bacterium | reverse complement strand
CAAGAATGTCGCTGAAATCTTAAACCTCCCCATAGATGCCTGTAGCGAATTTTTCAGCGGCCAACCGGAATTGACAGGTACATGTGAGACCCTGCGCCGGCTTGGCCTTGGGCACCTTACCCTTGGACATCCCCTGAGCGAGCTTTCCGGCGGTGAAGCACAACGCTTAAAACTTGTTCCTTTCATAGAGCAAAGCGCTGACGGCGGAGCCCTTTTGATTTTTGACGAGCCAACAACCGGCCTCCATCACCATGATGTTCTCAGACTGGTTGAACTCTTCTCGCTACTATGCCGAAATGGGAACTCCGTCCTGGCTATTGAACACAACCTTGCTCTCATCGCGGCAAGCGATTGGATAATAGATCTTGGACCTGAAGGCGGGCACCTCGGCGGACACCTCCTCAAAACCGGTTCGCCCGCCGATTTGGTTGATAACCCATCGGACTCTTCCACCGCTCAACACCTTCGCGACTATGTTTCCGTGTATGCCAAGGGAATTCCTCCGAGTTCTCGCCGCCCCCGCGCAAAGTCTCTGATGGAGCCTCCAACAGCTATTGAAGTCCGAGGAGCGCGAGAACACAACTTAAAAAATATTAACGTCAAAATTCCACTCGATAAGGTGGTTGCCATAACGGGGGTCTCGGGTTCGGGAAAATCGACTATTGCAAAGGACATTGTCTATGCCGAGGGGCAGCGGCGCTACCTTGACTGCCTTTCGCCCTATGCGCGCCAGTTCATCAAGGAGCTAAAACGCCCTGATATAGACGAAATAAAGAATATCAAGCCGACAATCTGCGTTTATCAGCACACCTTTCAGCCTTCGCGGCTCTCCACGGTGGCTACCATGACCGAGATTTATAATTTTCTGCGCCTGCTCTATGCCAAGACCGCCGGGCAGTACTGCCCCGACCACCCCGAGTGCCGCATTGCCGCTCTTTCCCCGGGCGATATGGCGATTGAGATAAAGTCTCTTCCTGACCGCACGGTGCGACTCTTGGCGCCTGTTATTAAGATGAAGAAGGGGCACCACCGCGCGGTTTTTGAACGGGCTATGGCGGCAGAGATCTCGCAATTACGCGTTGATGGCGTCTTTTTGTCACCGTCTACTCTCAATCTTTCCGGCGGTCTCGAAAAAGGCAAAGCACATTCAATCGATTTTGTAGTTGCAAAATTTAACCCCTCGCTCATGGGGATTGATCTGATTGAGGAGGGCGTTAAACAGGCCCTCAGCCTGTCGGGTGGAACCCTGATTGTGCACACAGATAAAGGGGAATCTATCTTGAGTACGGAACGAAACTGCCCTGTTTGTAAGCGCGGTTTCTTCAAGCCTGACCCCGAAGACCTCTCGTTTAATTCGAAGCGCGGCGCCTGCCAAACGTGTCACGGGTCAGGACTCAATGCCTCCGGCGCTTTATGTAAAGATTGCGGAGGATCTCGCCTTCAAGAAGTTGGAAGAAATTTACGCATTGCCGGGAAAACTATTTACGAACTGTGTCGTCTCAATGCCGGGGAATTGCGTCAATTCTTTGAAACTCACCACTTCAGTGACAGTGAACGCGCAATAACCGAGCCCATATTGAAAGAACTTCTGGCGCGCTGCAGCGCTCTCTCTGACCTGGGGCTGGATTATATCACCCTACATCGCGACTGCACCTCGCTTTCGGGAGGCGAGTTGCAACGTTTGCGTATTGCAACCGCCATGGGAACTCAACTGAGTGGTGTGCTCTATATTTTTGACGAGCCAAGCGCCGGCCTTCACCCACTTGACAATCGCCGCGTGCTTAATCGACTCCAATCGCTGCGGGAAAGCGGAAACTCGATCATTATGATAGAACACGATGCCGAAAGCATTCTTTCTTCTGATTATGTCATTGATGTGGGCCCCACCGGCGGACGCGGTGGAGGTAAGATCGTTTTTGAAGGGGAGCAGGAGCTATTTCGCAAGGCCGATTGCCCAACGGCTCGCGCTCTCACATCGATGCAACATCAGGCTCCAATTTCAACTTCCACGGATTCTCTTAAAGTGCACATTCGCAACGTTCATAACATTACGGCACTTTCGTTTAGCCTTCCTCTTGGTTGCTTGGTGTCAGTTGTAGGGGTGTCGGGTGCCGGCAAGAGCACGCTGGTGCACCGCGGCATAGCCGATACTATGAGAAGCGAGTCTGGCCCGAAAAAGCAATGGTCGTCCAAGTACGCCGACATTTCCAGTAGCTGCGAAATTACCCGAATACTTGAGGTCGACCAAAAGCCTATTGGCATCAACTCGCGCTCGACACCGGCTTCCTATCTCAAAGTGTGGGACGAGATTCGGCGCTTGTATGCCAGCACTCCTGAAGCCCGGGCGCGCGGATGGAAAGAAGGATTTTTTTCATACAATTCGGGCAAGGGCCGCTGCTCGGAGTGCAAGGGATTGGGAGCGATAAAGCTGGAAATGAATTTCTTGCCTGACGCCTCTATGCCCTGCGAAAGCTGCATGGGGAAACGTTTCTCTGATAGCGCGCTCAGTGTTCGCTACCTCGGACATTCTGTGGGAGATGTGTTGGGGCTGACCTTTGACGAGGCTCGCTCCCTGTTTGCCAACCACCGCGCTATTCATCAAAAAATTCACGTTGCCTGTGAACTGGGTCTTGGATACCTCACCTTGGGACAGAGCTCGGTTACCCTCTCTGGGGGCGAGAGTCAGAGGATAAAGCTTGTCTCGGAATTGAGTGCCCGCCCGCGAGGACACACCCTTTATATTTTGGATGAACCAACAACAGGTTTGCACAAGAGCGATGTACATCTCCTGACAAACACCTTGCACGAGCTAGTCGCCCGCGGAAACAGCGTCCTTGTTATCGAGCATGACAGTGATATTATCCTCTCTTCTCATCATATCATTGAACTTGG
>CAZPBV010000091.1:0-7866 GCA_964584675.1 uncultured Bdellovibrionales bacterium | reverse complement strand
GAACTTGGTCCAGGACCCGGAGAAGACGGGGGAAGAGTTATCTTTGAAGGTTCGCCTGACAAAATTTGGCAATCTCGTACCCCTTGGGGACGTGTTCTTCGAGAAGAGTCATGACAAGTGAGCCTCGGCCACGATTTCTCACAAGATTGTAGCTATGCCACCATCCGCTCGATATTTTTCGATCTGGGCACATTGACCGCCCGAATTTGAGAAATGGAGCGTTCAATCAGAAGATCAAGTGTCCAGTCGATCAACACTCTAATCTTATTGCTCAACCCAACAAGCTTTCCCAAGTAGAGCGACCGCCAAATCACCCATCCGATAAAGCCGTCTATTTTCACTCCCAAAAGGTTGACCGCGGCATAGTGCTCGCCAACCGAAACGAGGCCCCCAAAGTCAAAGTAACGAAAGGGCCTTGTTTCCCGTCCTGAAAGCAGCCGCACCAAGTTTCTTGCAGCATGCGAACCCTGCTGAAACGCCACTTGCCCAAGCGGCGGTAGAGGCCGGCTTGTCTTGGGATTATTGAGCAGGGATACATCCCCCAACACAAAGACATGCGGATGCTCTTTAACCCGCAAATCCGGTTCGACCGGCACACGCCCGGACTTATCGAGCGTCAAGCCGCTCCGCTTTACCAATTCATTTGCTTTCACCCCGGCGCACCACACCATGGTGCGGGTCTGTAGGACTCTGCCATCAACCATGGTCACCGAAGCGGGCCCCACAGATGCAACGCGCGAATCTAGCCACAGCTTAATTTTTGTTTTTGCGACCTGTTCGGACGCCATTTGAATAACGGTGCTATCCCATCCCGGAAGAATATTCTTACCGGATTGGACGAGGTAAACCTCTGGAAGACTTTTATTGATTTCCGGATATCGCTTGATGAGTACGTGCTCAATGAGGTCGTAGATCTCGGTCGCTGTCTCAAGTCCCGTCGGCCCCGCACCGATCATGACGAATCTTAGTAGCTCTCTCTGCTCCTCGGTGTCATCCATCGCCGCGGCGCGCTCAAAGCAATCGATGACATGATTCCGAAGCTCCATTGCATCACTCAGTTCATTCATAAAAAAGCAATGGTCTTCCGCTCCGCTCGTTCCAAAAGTTTGGGTGGTCGATCCCGGGGCCAGCACAAGATAGTCGTACGAAAATTGTGTCTCCTTCCGCATCGCCGCGCCGGTCAGGGGATCGATATTTTCTTCTACGGTGCCGCGCACCACCTTCGAGCTTGGATCAATAGAAGTCACATCGACTTTTCGAAAGCGAATATTTGCAGTTTCAAAAATTCGCCGAAATGGATACGACACCTGTCGAGTCTCAATGGTCCCGGCGGCCGCACTTGGCAGGAGCGGTTGAAAGAGAAAGTAGTTCTTCCTGTCAATAACCGTTATCTCAAGCTGTTGGTGATACCCAAGGGTACGATTGAGGCCCAGAGCTGTGTAAAGGCCGGAAAATCCTCCGCCCACAATGACCACGCGTTTGGTCTTGCCGTCCGGGCTCTCCCAACGCCGATAGACCCACATCTGAAAAAGAGGAGCGATGCCTATGATGAGAAGGGGGACAGAGGCCAGGGCGCTCACGGTACCCACATACAGATTAGTTGAACTGCAGTGCGGCGCATAAAACCATCCGCTCATATCAAGAACAGCAAGAACGGCAGCGGCAAGAGCAAGAGCCTTCTTAGCGCGGCGCCGAATCGAGGTCATGCGAAAAAGAGCGTATGAAGCGCCTAACAGAAACACTATTCCCAAAACATGCAGGAACAAGAAGAGCCTGAAGGTTGTCTCGTCCCTCCCCGCCAACACACCCAACCCAACACCGAGAAGTTCATAACCATCTTCGCCGCCATATATAGAAGTAAGAACTTCCAACCAGGTCCCCAGGTAAAGACCTAATCCAACAACTATCATGAGAGAATACAAGAGTTTACGTGACATTGGCAGGTTGGGGAGTGGTATATTATTGAGCTTTTCCATGGTAAGAACCATCCAAATAAGGATTTAATCTGCCCATGAGTCGCGTCCCGATGCCAAGTGTTACAGCGGCCACCTGTTGCGGATATCCCCTCTTCGTGATGTGACAGACCATGCCGCTCGTGACTAGTTCTAGTTTTGCGCCTCACACCGCATTCTCCAACCCGCATCTTCAAACAGCACTTGGTGTCATTCTCCCAATTGGAAAGACCTCCCCGTATGCGCGAACCCAGGTCCCCACTGAGGATGGTGAAATTCTGTGCTTGGACTGGCTCTACGCCTCAAGTTCATCGCTGGCGGTCGTTTGTCATGGCATGGAGGGTTCATCAATCAGCCCCTATGTTCGCTCGCTTTGCACCGCACTGCATTTGCGCGGATGGAATGTGGTGGCCTGCAATATGAGAGGCAATGGCGGCGAGGGCAGTCGTACGCCGACATTTAGCCACGCCGGCTCAAGCGGAGACTTGCGTTCCATCATTAACAGCATCCCGCCAACCTACGGCCCGATTGTTCTGATCGGTTTTAGCCTCGGCGGAAACATTGTGCTCAAGTATCTGGGAGAAGAGGGCAACGCGATTTCCCACCGAATAGTTGCGGGATGCGTCTTTTCTGTGCCTTGCGACCTGGCATCAACCGCTGAAAAGCTTGCCAATCCATGGCTCTACCCCTATATGGCGCGGCTTTTGTGGGACCTCAAAAAGCGCATCGATCGTCTGTCACGTACCTTCCCAGGCGCGATAAAGCCATTTTCACTACATCGACTAAAAACCTTCCGGCAGTTTGACGATCAGTACACCGCTCCTCTGCATGGATTTCGTGATGCGTCCCACTATTGGAGCTTGTCAAGTTCCGTCTACCATCTTGAAGGCATCACAGTACCAACGCTGATAGTAAACGCAAAAGACGACCCTTTTCTTGACCTGCCCTCGTTTCCTGTAGGCACGGCCGCCCGACACAAGCACGTCTTTCTTGAAGTTCCCGCAAAGGGCGGACACCTCGGGTTCTTTGAATCGCTCCGTCAACCGCAACGATGGGTTAACACGAGAACAACCGCTTTCATTAACGAAGTATTGGGAAAAAGGTAGATTCATAACTCCCTACTTAACTGCTATCGCGTCTAACCCATGTTGTGGGAATGGATAGAAGCCCGATATCATAGAAAAGGACGATCGATATGAGCCAAATAGAAGTTTGTCAGGGGTTAGACTAGATAGCCGAAAGTATTAGAAATCAGTAAGAGGCTCACGGCATTAGCTGCCATCGATCCAAGGTAAGCATGGACCTTTTGATGCTGAATCCGAGAAAAGCCGCATCACATCAGCACTCGAACAATCGAAGCAACTCTACGTTGGGTAGTACGAATATGGTTACCAATGTGATCTCAAGACGGCAGCCTCTCCACATGAAAGAGCTCCCGAGACTCGCCGCTGAGAGGGTGCCGTTTGATGATCCTAAAAAACTTCTCCACAACCTGCACAAAAGAAGCGATATTGTAATCTCGATAATGAACGTTCTTTTGCTCCAGTAGAATCCGCGCCATCGGATCTTCAGGACCAACCCACTCAATTACCATTTCCGGGGAAAAACTTGCAAACCATGCGACTAACTCAACCAAGGGAATACTGGCAGAGATGGCGAGGTGGTGAACAAGGGCAAGGGCCAGTACTAAATCAGGGGTGCCGCGATCTGTTAACTCTTTGCGTTCCCGGTTCGCAAACCCTAACGCCGGCGATGGATTCATCACATCCCATACAAGCGGCAAAATAGAAAGTTGCTCCTGTCTCAGTTCAAGGTACAGCTTTTCGATACACTCTGCGTCGAAATCCAGGGCGATCACATAGTCGCTATTTGAGGCGGCAAGCCTTGAAAAGAATCCGGTATTACAGCCCATGTCCCACACTAAACGCCTACGTCTCTGGGAGACGATGGCTCCAACCACACTCTCCTTGTAACTTCGCGCCTCCTGCTCATAAGGACATTGCGCTTCATACGAAGACCATGATGACTCCGCCTTGGCCGGTTTTAGGTTACGAACCAATCGCAATAGTGACTGCACATTATGCTTGACTAATTCCACGCTGAAGCCCGACTCACGCAATTGAGATCGCACCTTGGTTGGTCGCGTTAAAGCGTTCTGCAATTTTGAAAATAAGAAAACGTGCTTAAACACACCGGCATGCAGCAAGCGGGAAAAACCCAAGAGATGCCATTGAAGGCGAGGCGAAATACCCTCCAACGCTGACCGCAGCAGAGGTTGAAACGGCACCCCACGATGGCATTGCAACATCAAGGGATAGAGAAAAAGCCGGCAGAATTGTCCGTACGCCTGCCATGGCTCTGACGGGGAATGTTTGGAAAAGGAAGCGGTATCAATAAAAATTGGGTGTGGGCCAACCCATTGAACATTGTAGGGAGTTGCATCCTTAAGAATCATACCCTCGGCCAATGCCTCGCTCAAAAGTTCAAGATGAAGTATGGCGGCATCCTTGAGCATGGAGAAACACCACTCAAATGGATAACTAATGAATGGCACGGGGTGATGCTCTAAAAAGCAGGCCCAATTCCCTGATAACCCGGGAGGATTTCCATCCCACTCCCACGTATTTACGATTCTCCCGTCCCTGATGGCGCGGGGGAAAAATTTCTTCTGTTTCAGCTCCTGCCAATCGAAGTGAGACTGGTCAGAAAGCGCCCGCATGATACGCGCTCCGCATTGGAACACCTTGGCCTGCGGATCGCGGAAGGACCCAGGGTTAGGAACGAACTCCAAGGGGGCTGACATTAATCCGGCTCCCTGTCGTCGAAATCACTCTCTGTCTCCGACCGGTGCAGGCTCGCCGGACTGCTCTTGCTATCGGGCTGTCGGCTCTTGCCGGTAATCTTGGCCCACACTTGTTTACCATAAAATTTGATGGCAACAATGAGGCCGGCTATGCCCCCAAGAAGCATTTGTAAAATCATAGCGCCTGAACTGGCATCAATGTAGGCATGGGCGCTCTGCGGCCAGGCTAAAGCAACAACAAGGGTGATTGCAAAAAAAATTCGAATAATCAGCACCGCTTTCAGTCCTCGCGAAAGATTGCTTCAAGTTGCGCTAGAATTTCGGGCTCTTCTTTCAATACGACCAGCGGCTCCAAACGCGCCGAAATAGCCTGCCTATCGAGCAGCTTTCCTTGGCGGACGACTATCCCGCGAATATCAACCCAGTCTTGCGGCCGAGCCGCAAAAGCCTTTAAAACAACCAAGTCTTCCGCAGCGCAAGTGCGAAGTTTACAGGCTGGCAGAAATTCAAAGAAAGATGCGCGCGCAACAAACTCCTCTTCATATGGCATCCCACCAAGCGAAATATCAATACCTATTCCGTCTTCAGACTGTAGCAACAAAACCCGATAGGCCAGCGCAAAGTCTAAAGCATCGGGCCGACGCCCTCTAAAGCAAGAAAGAAGTTCTTCAATATATACTCTTTCGCCGCCAAAACCGGTAAGCAAAGTTAGATCAATGTCTCTCGTTATCCTGTTTTCTCCCCAGCGCTGAAGTGCCACCCCCCCAATGAAGCAAAACCGCCAGCCTCGAGAGTCCATGAAATGCTGGACCTCGGCCGCAAGTTCAAATAACGGTTTCACGATGCGAACTTATGTTTATCGCCACTCACAAGACGTTGGAACTCGACTAGACCAGAAGTGGCCGTCGGCGGCTGGGCGCTAATAGAAAAAGCAAAAGAGTCCGATAGAGCCAAAATCGCTACTGAAGGATGCGGCGCTGCACGCAGATCCTCATCTCTTATTCGGTTAAGGATCCTCCCTGTTTTCTTAAGCAAGGTGATATATGCTTTAATTTCCACAGCTTAAGTGTACCACACCAGGCCGATCTGCGGAATCAGAATTATACTTGGCCCTGCAGAAGCCCTGCCAACCAGGCGAACCCACTGGCGGCGAGTATATCAGAGCTTGAACGGTGCGCCATCGAGAAAGAGTTGCGGGCTAGCGCTTGTCCGTTACGTCGGTCAAATCAAATGGATACTTAAGGCCGGTAAAGTAACTGCGGTCCTCTTTCAACTTCAAATCTTGGCCCAAAACGCTGTTCAGCGCCGCTCTAAACGAATTTACCGGGCTAATAGAATCATACAGCTTCGAGTAATCTTTCCCAGGAAAATAGTAGGCATTCAGGATAGCTAAACGTTCATGAAAGTTTGACTTGAGCGGGGAGCGAAAAAAAGTCTCGGACCCCGGTCCATGATCGCCCTGAATAATAATGACAGGTTGATAAGCGGAATGGGTCAACAAATCTTGAATAGCGCTTTTCATCTGAGATGAAATATATCTCGCCTGCGCGGCGTATTTGGCTCGGTACTCCTCGCGCGTTCCATAGTGGTCTCCGTCTCCCCAAGAAAATACCTTTTGCGGCGGCACCAAATCTCCGTGCGCGGAAAAAACAAACGGCGGATGCGGAGCAATAAGGTGAAAAAAAACAAATTTTGGCCCCTCAACCTCTTGAACATCGGATAACTGCCGTAGGTTAGAAAGTAACATTTCACGATAGGCCGTGTGCACGCGCCAAGAAATGAGACTTCTTAAACCCGGAAACTGCACATATCCAAGCGCGGCCGCCCCAAAATTATTAATGCGTCCTGTCTCAAAAGTGTCGTCTGGATTATCCAGTTCTGTAGGATGATATCCGGACGAGATAGTTACAATTCGGTACCCAAATTTTTTTAGAAGGGCTACCACACCCGCGTCATGGATCGAACGAATCAGGGGGCCATTATCAGTGGACTTTCTATCGAACGGATTAGGAATATCATTGATATATGCGCCATTGAGAGAGGAAGACAGCGAGAGCACCGTAATGGGGTAATTAGAAAAAGCTTTCTCGGCCACAAAAAAGCCTTTGCCGCGCAAAAAGGAGGCAAGGGAATCATCCCCCATGCCATATTCTTCGCGCAGCACATCCTCACGTCCGTAAGCATCAAGAATAATATAGTAAATGTCGGGGAGTCGTCGCGGTACCGAAACCGGTTCGTAGGCAGCGAGATCATTCTGAAAAGGGGAGGCTGCGACCTGTGTCCGCGCCACGCGTATAAAAATCCCAAACAAGGGAAATAACAAAAGCACTCCAGCAAAGGTGAACAACAATAAACTTGCAACCTGCAGGTTTGAGTCGCTCATCCGTCTGATAAGCCACAGCACGAGGACCACGACAAGACAAAAGAGCGGCAGAGCCACCATCTCGCGAGGAGTAACTGCCAAACGGGAAAGGCCAAGACCGGGCTGATACAGGTCGGGGTCAATCCAAGCCACCATCGGGCCGTATAGAAGACATGACAAACCGAGAAACGAGGCACCGAGAGCGCCCTTTCGCCAGTTACGATAGAGCTCCGACAACACCACCAACAGGACTCCGCCCACGATGAGAGCCCCGGCCAAAGCTTTAAAAAAATCGCTCAAGCGAGCTTCGAGCGGATTCTTTTCAAAAAGAAAAAGAACCGGATAGGCGGCAATAACGAGGCTAGCAAGCGGCGCTGAAAGTTTTCTTGTCACGAAAAATATCCCGAAAATAAATCCTGAATGCCCTCCTGAAACGGCAAAACATCTATCCCGCCTTCCAGTTTTAGGCGTTTATCTCCAGTATAGACAATAAGCTTTCGAACGGGTTTATAGTCTTGGCATATATCTTCCAACAGAGAGAAAGCGGGGTGTCTTTTCTCATGAAGCTGGTGTCCTCGTTTCACTTCAATAGCAATGATTGCTTCCGGCGTTTCTACTACGAGATCTATTTCTCGGTTTGCAGTGCCAAGAAAAGAATTCGTTGTCCACGGAAGGCGATATGCTCGTATCAATCCCAAAATTTGCAACACGACAAATTGCTCAAACACATCTCCCTGTAAATGCGCTGG